>NZ_JANBWE010000002.1:0-300000 GCF_024259515.1 Salirhabdus salicampi
ACACCGTGTTGAAATTATCCATTTAAACGGTGACAGTTATCGAATGAAGCATCGAAAGAACATCTTCGGGCAGGAAAGTGTAACAAATTAATCAGCAAAAACTGTAACATTTTACTTGACGGTCACAATTGTTATAATCTTATTGGACAGAGATTTTATAGGAGATTCTACATGGCAATAATCAGGTTATAAAAAGAAAGAGATTGAATTCGGACATCTTTGTAGATGGTTCACTATCGGTATCTACAAACACAGATAATATTTTGGCATAAGACCAATGTACCGTTATTTTCCTATCAGGAGCTTTAGTTCTATAAATTAAAACATTGAACTGTTATAAAATAATTTTTACTCAACATAATCAACGTTATAAGAATTCATTCAGCGGAAGTCATTAATGACTTCCGCTTTTCTTATTAAAGAGATATCATTTCCCAGGGAAGCGCAGGTTCTGACATATTAGCCAAAGCGCTTTATAGGAACATATATAAATATGTTAAATATTGGAGGGGTTTAGCAACGTTTGTCGAATCACTATATTAAGAAAAAATAATTGGTTCATATAACATGGATTATGTAACATTAACATAATAGGCCATGTCAGCAGGATAACGAAACGATAATAAATTATATGTCACAACAAAATGAACAATAACAAAAGGGGACGCAACCATAAGTAACGGTTGCGCCCTTATAACTTTAATTTTAGTTTACATAATATATATTATAGGAAGTAGTAGCAAAATCAATTTATCGCATCTCATAAGTTAAGTATACTTAGGATAGTGAGACAGAATAAAAAATAAGATCATACAAAATTAAGTGTTTAGCGATATTCTAACTAACCAATGGCTTTTTAATCATTGGATCCTCAGCTAGATTGAATTTATTGTTCTTTGGAGTTCTGATCATCTTTGAATATGTGTGTTTACATAAATTATTCCGTTACTATCTAACTTGTTAAGTTACAGCACTGTCCTCATTTATCCTTCATAAGAGAATATTCATCTCAATATATTTCGATTGCACTGTGTTTTGATCAATCGTGCTTCTTTTACTATAATAATTTATCTTTTGTATGAATTGATAGGTTCTTACTTTTACCTACTCAATCTAATTCCAGATTATTATCGCTACACTTGCTAATTCATTCCGTCTCCCCTACCCTATTTGGTAAATTTCACCTATCTGTAGTTTACATAATAATATTACTGATTTCCTGGTGAGTTTTAATATTAATATTTGTAGTAGTTTCATACCTATAAAAATAAACGGAATTATACTATAATGGTGTTAGATGAATATTCTGAATATTCCATATTGCACAAGGAGGTTTTTCTATGACGAAAGCCGTATGGCACCCATCCGAATCATTCAAACAATCAACACGACTATATTCATGGATGCAACAGCTTGGTTATGATGATTATGACTCTTTTTACGAAAAATCAGTTGAAGACATTGCCTGGTTCTGGGAGAAAGCTGTAGATGAACTAGATATTAAGTGGTTTCAAAAGTATAGTGAAGTTCTAGATTTATCAGAAGGGATCCCCTTCCCCAAATGGTTTGTCAATGGGAGAATGAATGTTACATATAACTGTGTAGACAAATGGGCAGACAATGCGACAACGGCTAGTAAACATGCTCTTGTCTGGGAGGGTGACAACGGTGAAGTCACTCAATATACATTTGCCGAATTAAATAAAGAAATTAATAAAGTAGCAAACGGATTGGTCAAGTTGGGAATCCAGCGAGGAGATGTTGTAACTATCTACATGCCTATGATCCCAGAAACGGTCATTGCCATGTTAGCCGTTTCCAAAATAGGTGCAATATTCTCACCTGCGTTTTCCGGTTATAAAGCCGATGCGGTTGCCAAACGATTAAATGCAGCACAAGCAAAGTGGTTAATTACAGCAGATGGATATTATCGTCGCGGAAAAGAAATTCCATTGAAATCGGAGGCGGATAAAGCTGTAAAACAAGCCCCATCTGTCAAAAATGTCATTGTCGTAAATAGGACAAAAAGCGATATTCCGTGGAACCACAATCGTGATATTGAATGGAAAACGATTCGACAAAATGAAAGCGATTTCAACAATGTCGTAACAAACGGCGACGATCCATTTATGATCATTTATACATCTGGAACCACCGGGAAGCCGAAAGGTGCCCTTCACACACATCATGGCTTTCCTATTAAAGCAGCCTTTGATGCAGGTATTTGTATGGATGTTCAACAAGAAGATACACTTTTCTGGTATACCGATATGGGATGGATGATGGGTCCGTTTCTCGTATTTGGTGGTCTCATAAATGGTGCAAGAATTATGCTTTTTGAAGGAACTCCAGATTACCCAAAACCTAATCGTATTTGGGAACTAGTTGAAAATCATCGCGTTACACATCTAGGCATCTCCCCTACTTTAATCCGATCAATTATGAATTTAGGCGACCAATACTTCAAAAAACATGATTTAAATACCTTAAAAATGATTGGTTCCACCGGTGAACCTTGGAATCCTGAACCATGGATGTGGTTATTCAATAATATTTGTAAAAGAAAGGTACCTATTTTCAACTATTCAGGTGGTACGGAAATATCCGGGGGAATATTTGGTAATGTATTTGTAAAGCCAATCTCTCCTGTTACCTTTAACGCTGCTTTACCTGGAATGGATGTGGATGTTTATGATGCAAATGGTCGTCCCGTTCAAAATGAGGTCGGTGAACTCGTGTTAAAACAACCATGGGTCGGCATGACAAACGGTTTTTACCAAGATAATGAACGATATAAAAATACGTACTGGAACCGTTGGGAAGATATTTGGGTTCATGGAGATTGGGTTATAAAAGATGAAGAAGGTTTTTACACGATTACAGGTCGCTCTGATGACACGTTAAATGTGGCTGGTAAACGCATAGGTCCTGCTGAAATTGAATCTATTCTTATTGAACATGATCATGTGTTGGAGGCTGGCGTGATTGGGGCTCCCCATGATTTAAAAGGTGAAGTTCCTATCGCCTTTGTCGTACCTACAAATCAAACGATTAATCCTGAACTATTGCAAGAGGAAGTACAACAATTAGCAGTAGCAAAACTAGGTAAAGCCATTGCTCCGAAGGTTTATCATATCGTTCAGGATCTACCGAAAACCCGTAATGCGAAAGTGATGCGAAGAGCAATTAAATCAGCTTACATGAACGAAGACGGTGGGGATTTATCAGCATTGGAAAATCCCGATTGTCTAGATGAGATTAAACAACTTAAAAGTTCCATTACATAACAAAGTCCCCCAAACGGGGGACTTTGTTATGTTTTTGTGCACAACATCATCGCTTCATCAATTGTTAACGATTTAATTTGATGATCATTATATCGAACTTGAAAATAATCTTGATATTTCTTTTCACTACTTCGTATAAAATCTATAACCGCCCTCCTTTCTTCTTCTGTCTCTGTAGTTCGATTCAACCATACAGGAAAATCAAACGTTTTTTTTCGGTTTTGGATTTTCTCAATACGGAAACCAACTTGAGACAACAATTGTTCCCACCCTGTCACTGATAAGCACTCGTTATGACTATGATCACGCAGTTTTTCAAAAGTGTTCATAAACGTTCCTAAATCTTCGTCTTCAGGAACTACATTATCAATTAATATAAATGTACCTTCCTTTTTCAGAACTCTAGCCACCTCTTTCACAAACTGTAAAGGGTTAGGAAAGTGGTGGGGAGCAATCCGACATGTAACAATATCAAACTGTTGTTGAACAAAAGGTAAATCTTCGGCGTCCGCCCTTACATAAAAGATATTTTCATAGTCTTGTAAATGTATAGCTGTGTTTTGTAACATTGCCTGTGTTAGATCCGTAGCGACCACTTGTTTCACATGGGGAGCTAACGCCTTCGCAACATGCCCTCCACCTGTTGCAATATCTAAAATGACTTGCTCTTTATTTAAACCTAACCATTTCACCATTAATGGCAAATCATCACCTTTGGCATGTGTTTCACTCGTAACATATTCATTTGCATTTTTCGAAAACTGGTTAATTACATCATCTTTATGATTCAAGTGTATCCCTTCTTTCACGCTATACTGGGTAAACCCCATGCTTTCGCTTCGTAAACGTTAGCTCCTTTGTCTCGTATGCTTCAAGACGTTGAATGAGTTCCGTTCGTAATTTGTCAGGTTGGACAATATCGTCAATGACCATCTCCGAAGCTAAACGGTAGATATCTATGTTTTCCTTATACTCCTTCTGTTTCTCTGTAATAAATTCTCTTCTTTCTTCTTCTGGTAGTTCTGCAATCTTATTTGCATAAACTGCATTTACTGCCGCTTCTGGCCCCATTACTGCAATCTGTGCTGATGGTAATGCAATACAACAATCCGGCTCAAATGCAGGCCCTGCCATTGCATATAATCCAGCACCATATGCTTTACGAACAATAACAGAAATCTTCGGCACGGTAGCTTCACTCATAGCGGAGATCATCTTAGCTCCATGACGGATAATACCGGCCCGTTCGACTTTTGTCCCAATCATAAACCCTGGTATGTCAGCCAGGAATAAAAGAGGGATATGATAAGCATCACATAATTGGATAAATTTTGCCGCTTTATCCGCGGAATCGTGGAATAAAACACCACCTTTTACACGAGGCTGGTTGGCAATAATCCCTACAACCTTTCCATCAATTCTTGCAAGACCAGTAATGAGTTCCTTTGCAAACTCCCGTTTTATTTCACAGAAGCTATTCTCGTCTATTACGCGATCTATTAAATCATACATATTAAAAGGTGCGTTTTGGTTCTCGGGAATCAAGTCGGAAATAGACGTTTCAAATTGTTTAGGTTCTTTGGGTTCGACTACCCTTGGCTTCAACGAATAGTTCGCCGGAAAATACGTCAAATATTTTCGTGCAAAGGAAATAGCTTCTTGTTCTGTTTGTACAAGAACATCACCACAGCCAGATATTGAGCAGTGCATTTTTGCTCCGCCCATTTCTTCTAAGGTAACTTTTTCACCAATCACCTTTTCAGCCATCCGTGGAGAGCCTAAATACATAGATGCGTTCCCTTCTACCATAATGACAATATCGCAAAAGGCGGGGATGTATGCACCACCTGCTGCAGAAGGACCGAAAAGCAAACAAACTTGCGGTACTCTGCCAGATAGTTTCACTTGGTTATAAAAGATTCTCCCTGCCCCTCTACGATTAGGGAACATATCTATTTGATCAGTAATCCTTGCCCCTGCGGAATCCACTAAATAAAGCATTGGAACTTCCAACTTTTCTGCTGTTTCTTGAATTCTTAAGATCTTTTCAACAGTACGAGCACCCCAGGACCCTGCTTTTACAGTAGAATCGTTTGCCATAATGCACACTGTCTGCCCATTAATTTTGCCAATTCCGGTTACGACTCCATCAGCTGGTAACGATTCATCCATACAATTCGCAAAAAATGCGTCCTCTATATTCAAATCATGATCAAGTAAGCGTTTCAGACGTTCACGAACAAACAATTTCCCTTTTTCTTCATTCTTTTGGTGGTATTTATGAGCACCACCTTTCTCCATTCGTTCTATTGTTCCCTTTAGTTTTTCGTCCAACGGCACAAAAATTCCTCCCTTACTCCCCTTTATATTGCGGTTTCCGTTTCTCCTTAAATGCCCGTAAACCTTCCATTCGGTCGGCGGTTGGAATGGTAGCCATATAACAGGATTCTTCAATTTTTAATCCTGTTGCTAAATCGGCTTGGATACCATCCTGGATGGCTTTTTTTGCTTGCTTTACTCCTATTGGCCCGTTGCTTGCGATATCTCGTGCAACTTGTAAGGTGAGGTCTTCTAATTTCTCTTGTGTTGTTACTTCTTCAACAATGCCTATATCCTTCGCTTCTCGACCGGTTAAGCGCTTCGCGGTAAAGATTAAATATTTTGCTTTACCAATTCCGATTAATCGGGCTAAGCGTTGGGTTCCTCCAGCACCTGGTATAATTCCTAAAGACGTTTCTGTAAGTCCCATTTGAATTTCTTCACTTGAAATTCGAATGTCACATGCTAATGCCAGCTCTAAGCCACCCCCGAAAGCAACTCCATTCATCGAAGCGATTGTCGGCATCGATAGTTGTTCAATTCGTGTAATCGTTTCTTTTATCTTACGGACCGTTGCAACCGCTTCTTCATCTGTCATTTTTTCTCTTTCCTTCAAATCTGCCCCTGCACAAAATACTTTTTGCCCACTGCCTCTAAATATAACAACTCTGCAGTCGGATTGTTCTACATCAAACAAGACTTGGTTTAAGTCGTCTAATAAACGCAAGGAGAATGCATTGGCTGGTTGATTATCTAATGTAATCATAACAATATGAGAATCATGGATATCCACTTTAACGGTTTTTCTCATAAACATCTCCCTTTGCATTGAATATTTGCATTTGATGGCTTAATAAAGGCTTCTGCAGTTTACTTTGGATAAAGAGTGCCGCCGACTGAAGTTTTTCAGAATCTATGTTAGTGTGAATTTCCATGCCATGTAGCATGTATAGCAAATCATCAGTTGCTAAGTTACCTGTTGCTCCATTAGCATATGGACACCCTCCGAGACCTCCAATGGAACTGTCGAACGTCGTATATCCATGTTGTAACGCTACCAGACAATTCGCTAATGCTGTACCTCGAGTGTTATGAAAATGTAAAGCAATCCTCTCTTTCGGTACGTGTCTTTGGATATACTTCAACACATCTTCTACTTGACTGGGGTGGGCCACACCGATTGTATCTCCCAACGATATTTCATCTACACCTGCTTCTAACAGTCGATCCATCACTAATATGACTTTATCCGTGGAAACAGCACCTTCAATTGGACAACCAAAAACGGTTGAAATATAGCCCCTAACCGGTTTATGTTCTTGTTTGGCTATTTGTATGACTTCTTCTAAGACAGGAAATGTTTCTTCAATTGACTTATTTATGTTTTTTTGGTTGTGAGATTCACTAGCAGACATAAAAATGGAAACTTCGTCGATACTAGCTTCCAAAGCTCGTTCTAAACCTTTTGCGTTAGGCACTAACGCGGCATAGGTGATACCTTCTTTACGGTTAATCCCTTTCACCACTTCCGCTGCATCACTTAATTGCGGAATCCATTTCGGATGGACGAAGGATGAAACTTCAATGTATGAAAGTCCTGTTTCTGATAATCTATTAATCCATTCAATCTTGTCTTCAGTAGATAGCATTTGTTTCTCATTTTGTAATCCGTCCCGAGGACCTACTTCTTTAATGGTTACTTTGTCCGGAAGTTTCATATGTTGCAATCACTCCCTTTCTACTTATATTCAAGAACAGCAATAACATCGCCCTCATCAACAAAATCTCCTTCCTGAACCTTTAACTCCTTTAGAACACCATTGGCTTCTGCTGATATTGGAATTTCCATTTTCATAGACTCTAAAATGACGAGATCTTGAGTAGCGGAAACTTGTTCTCCTTCGTTCACTAACACCTTCCATACACTTCCTGCCATATTTGCAACGATTTCTTTCATTTACGTTTCCTCCTTTAGGAATTGTTTTTCAATGAATGATGTTCTCGTAACCCCTTTTTGAAACAGAGGATGATCAATGACCTTTAACAAAAACGGAAGATTGGTTTTGATTCCTTCAATCTCATATTGGGCGAGAGCATTCTTTAATATTTGAATGGCATCTGTTCGTGTTTTTCCTTTAGTAATTAACTTGGCTATCATTGGATCATAGAATGGTGATACCATGTAAGAAGATTGAACCCCTATCTCATTACGAATGTTAGAACCTGTTGGAGGAGAGAAGGCTTGAATTCTACCTGGTGATGGAAAAAAAGTAGTTGGGTCTTCCGCGTATATACGTACTTCAATTGCATGGCCATTGATCTGTAGGTCTTCTTGGTTCCATTTAAGAGGTTTATGAGCTGCAATATGAATTTGTTGTTCAACAATATCAATCCCGGTAACTTCTTCTGTTACGGGATGTTCTACTTGTAATCTAGTATTCATTTCTAAGAAATAATAATTTTGTTTCTCATCTACTAAAAACTCAATGGTTCCAGCGTTTGTATAATCGATCGCCCTTGCGGCTTTGATAGCAGCGTCCCCCATCTTCTGTCTCGTGTCATCATTCAACAAAGGAGATGGCGCTTCTTCAATAATTTTTTGATGCCTTCTTTGAACCGAACATTCACGTTCAAATACATGTAACACATTCCCATAATGGTCCGCTAATAACTGGATTTCAACATGGTGTGCATCTTCAATAACTTTTTCAATAAACATCGTACCGTCCCCAAAGAAATTTTCAGCTTTTCTTGCATTGCTTTCGAAAGCTTTCACGAGTTCATCCTCTGTATGAACAATTTGCATCCCGATTCCACCACCGCCAGCGGAAGCTTTCAACATAACAGGATAGCCGATATTCCTTGCAAACGATACTGCCGTGTCTACATCTTCAATAGCATCCTCAGATCCGGGAATTACCGGAACACCTGCATCTCTCATGGTTTGTCTTGCTTTAATTTTACTCCCCATCATTTCTATACATCTTGAACTTGGGCCAATAAACGTAATTCCTGCTTCATTACAACGTTTTGCAAAAGTAGGGTTTTCACTTAATAATCCGTATCCCGGATGGATTGCATCAGCACCGGCTTTTTTCGCACAATCAATTATTTTCCCCATGTTTAAGTAACTTTCATGAACTCGTTTACCCCCGATTGGGTAGCTTTCGTTCGCCAATTTAACAAACGGGGCATCTTCGTCTGCTTCCGAATACACCGCTACAGTCGGAATGTTTAACTTTTGACATGTTTTCATAATGCGTACTGCAATTTCTCCACGATTAGCGATTAATATTTTTTGAAAAGGCATAGTAACCCTCCTTTACTGAAACTAGCAACCTAGCTGCCTCGCAATGACGAGCCTTTGTATCTCCGATGTACCTTCACCAATTTCTAATAGTTTTGCATCTCGTAAGTATCGTTCTACCTCATATTCTCGCATATACCCGTAGCCACCATGGATTTGAATCGCTTCATTTGAAGCACGAAAAGCTGTTTCCGTTGCAAATAATTTAGCGTATGCCGCTTCTTTCGTAAACGGTTTTTCCTGATCCTTTAGCCACGCAGCTTTATAAACCATGTTCCGGGCTAACTCTACTTCCATTGCCATATCCGCTAGTTTAAATTGTATTGCCTGGAATTTCGATATTGATTGGCCGAATTGTTTCCTCTCTTTCGCATAGGAAAGCGCTTTGTCTAAAGCACCTTGAGCTATTCCTAAACCTAGTGCAGCTATCGAAATCCGCCCACCATCTAACGTATAGAGAAATTGTTTAAATCCTTTATGGGGATCACCGAGTAAATTTTCTTTTGGCACTTTTACATTGTCTAAAACAATTTCCGCTGTATCTGAACCTCTTACGCCCATTTTGTCGTAATTACTTGAAATGGTCAGGCCATCTGTTTTTGTTGGTACAATGATAGCAGAAATGATGTTTTTACCACGTTCATCTTTTCCTGTTACTGCTGTGACAATCAAAGTATCTGCAAAACTCGCATTCGTAATGAAACATTTTTCCCCATTGATTACATATTCGTCACCTTCTAACATTGCAGTTGTTTTCGTACCACCAGCATCAGAGCCAGCATTTGGTTCTGTTAGCCCAAATGACCCAAGTGCTTGCCCGCTAGCTAACGGGGTCAAATATCGTTTTTTCTGCTCTTCCGTCCCAAAATAGTAAATAGGAGAGGCCCCCAATGAGACAGCTGCTGCATAGCTTAATCCTGTACTTCCACAAACACGACCAATCTCTTCGACTGCGAGAATGTACGTTAATGAATCGCCTCCTGACCCACCATACTGTTCTGGAAAAGGGATCCCCATCAAACCGAGTCTTCCCATTTCTACAAAAATATCACTAGGAAATTCCGCATTACGATCAATCTCAATTGCCCTAGGCTTTATGACACCTTCCGCAAAATTCCGCACCATCTCCCTCGTCATTTCTTGTTCTTTCGTGAGCTCAAAATTCATATATTTCCTCCTTAAAAATTGATGAATTCCAATACCGACTGGTTGGTCGGTTTTAGCCAAATGAAATGTAAACGCTTACGTTTTTGTACATTCATTAGAATGATGCGATGATGATGGTTTGAGTTCTGCTGTTTCCTTTGCTTCGTCAGTCAATATACCTTGCATAATAATATCAGTATAAACAGCCGAAATGTCTTCAATGGACTTTGGGCCATCTTGTCGGTACCATTTGTACGTCCAGTTCACCATTCCTAAAATAGACATACCTGTAATTTCGACCGGCAGTTCGTTACGAAAATGTTGTTGTCGCTGTCCTTCTTGAATGACATCAAAAATAATTTGCTTAAATTCGTCCCTTTTTTTCTTTATTTGTGATTCAAAATGAGGCTTTAAATAGTTACTTTCTTGATAAAAAACAGCAATGTGAGATTTGTAGAGATCAAATACTTTTACGAAGGAATGAATAATTGCTTTCAGTTGTTCGGTGGGGTTTTGGTAGGTTGTAATGGCATGATTTGCTTTCCTTAAAACATATGTGATAAAAGTGTCATGAATTACAAAAAGCAACTCATCTTTCGAATGAAAGTAATGGTAAAAACCACCTTTCGAAGCACCACAGTACTCCACAATGTCCTTTACCGTTACACCGTGAAATCCATGTTTTTCAAATAAATGTAATGATGAGTGTATCATTTTCTCTTTTAAATCAATTTTTCATCATCTCCTTTCTTTCGTACACATTTTACCATAATATTCTGAAAAGAAAAAATGAGTTATAAGGACTATCTTAATCAAGCAAGGTTGGTATAGAGTGTACGACCTTTCACATAATAAAAAAAAACAACCACATAAAGGATGATATACATATGGATCAAGAAGAGAAGGTAAAAACGGCTTCGACTGCTATGGCGAGTGACATAAAAGTTCAAATGTTTGGTAACGCTGAAAAAATAACAAAGACAACTGAAAATAGCGAAAAAATTCATAGCATTATTGAAAAATGGAATGCAATGTCTAAGAAAGCTGCGAAAGCGACTATAAAACAGTACGGCCCTCCTAATGAAGCGTCGGACAGTAGGCTTATTTGGTACTGTAATGGGGATTGGAAAAGAACTATAGTTTATCGGGATGAAATCCCTCATGATTTTCCCCAACCACATACAGATGTAATTGAAAATGTAATAAATTATACTGTCCCCATCGAAAAATATACGGATATCGCTAAATTCGACGGAAGCATTATTGTCGAAAGGACTAGAGGAGAAGTTTCATCCCGTTGTGACATGGAAGCGGCTAATATTCTTGCTTTGAATCTCATGCATGAAATCGTCACTGGAAGATTAGGACCGGAAAGGGCCCGAGAGAAATATTGTGAAATCACTTCAGCCTTTATGATGAATCGTTCTACACCTACTATGGAAAAGTTACAATTTAAAGTAGCCACTAAACCGGTATACGATACAGATACTGTTTTAATTGCTGACGAAATGCTACAGGAAGCGAGAAAAAAACTACACGAATTAGTAGACGAGAACGAGGATAAAATTCACTAACCAGAATACCATTGAGCAAGCAACCGGAAATGGGTCATGTTGCCTGCTCCCTTTCGATATCACCGTTAGCATAATTAAATTACGGTCTTAATATCTTTGGAAGTGGAATAAAAACCATACATTCATATAAACGAATCAACGTTGCCGAAAAAGTAGTGTAAAGTATAAATAGTTTAACAAGTTAACGGAATAATGACAGCTAGGCTAGAGGGCATAACAAAAAAGCATTTCATGCCTTTACTTATCTAAGAGATTTCCACTCTCATTATAAAACTTAATATCTTGAAAAGTATACTCGTTATCATTACTGTATGGTATTTCAATCCAAGTAACACTTGCTTTTTTTTGGGAAAACTCTTGTGCTAACAATTGATCATTGATTGTGACTTCCAATTTGGCTATATCATTTTTGTCATTGGTAACGATAAAAAATATAGGTGAGTTTGGCATAAAAAAGCTCAATGTTTCATAATTACGAACTTCAATATGATTCCATTTATAAGTCCCATTTGTATGTTTAACAAATTGAATGTAACCTGGTTTTTGATCCGCTAAAAAGGCCACAATTTTAATGTCTGGAAAATCCTTTATGTCTAAAACTTCTATTGACATATCTTCATAACTATCAATTGATTGGATAATTTTCACAATAGCATCTTTGTCATTTCCGTGTAGCCGATTATTATCGTAAAAAACAAATACCAAAAGAAAAACGAGAGCGAGAGAAATCGTTATGGTTAACCTGTTGTTGAACAACAATATTCCCCCCTTATAAACTCTACCATGATTATCATATGTATGTTTGATCAACAGAATTGAACCACTCGATTCATTTTACTATAGGTGACTATATTATTAAAATTATTTTTAATGAATGTATAAAAAATAGCCTATATCACGATGGAGATAGGCTAAATTATCAATAACAAGATGCAGCATCAAAATTTTATTTGATCGCTAAACATAGTCTTCAGTTGTTTTCTTGCCCGAAAAATTCTCGTTCTTACTGAAGATAAATTTACATCTAATCGTTTTGCGATTTCTTGTTCTTTTAAATTATGTTTTACTTTTAGTACCATGACATCCCGATAAATGTCAGCTAAATTTGTCATTCCTTCTTTCACTTGCTCTACTAAAATCGAAAAAGCAACCTCTGCTTCTACATTTTGAACTGAAGCTTTTCCTACTGTCACAAGCATTTCTTGTTCCATAGGTATTCCACTCTTTTTTTGTTCATTTCGAATAAAATCTATCGCTGTTCTTCTAGTAATAACAGATAGCCACGCATTTAGTTTATCGGTAGATTGAACTGTGTCAATTTTATGGATTGCTTTAATAAAAGTTTCTTGTACTACATCTTCTGCCAATTGTCGATCTTTCGTTATAGAATAACTTATTTTCAACAATCGTTTAAAGTGAACACTGTATAATTCGGAAATATCAAGTGAAGCCACTATTCTCCCTCTTCCTTATGTTCATATTTTTAACATGATGGTTACCTTAAACAAATCACCATCGGTTTCTATTTCAAATTTACCACTGTGTAGTTCAACAATAGTTTGTGCGATAGCTAAACCGAGCCCGCTTCCTTCAGTATGCCTTGATGTATCACCACGTTTAAACCGTTCAATTAATTCCTCACTATTTTCATTTAACTCATACTTTGACACATTTTTGAATGAAATGATTGCATAACCATTGCTAGTTGTTAAATTAAGATACACACGCGAGTAGTCTAAAGAATACTTTAAAATGTTTCGAATTAAGTTATCAAATACACGCCAAAGCTTTTGGCCATCCACAACAGCATATATAGGCGGATCATCATTTGTTACTCGGAACTGTAGATTCGATTGACTAATCATATCATCGTATTCTGCCAAGGCTTGGTGTAATAACTGAACAAGATCTACGCTCTCTTTTTTCAGTTCGATATTCCCGCTCGCCATCTTGGATACTTCAAATAAGTCATCGATTAATACTTTTAAACGCTTTGATTTTCGTTCAATAATTTCTATATATGCATCACTATCCTTACTCGTATCCTCCTGCTGTTTAAGTAATTCGGTGTAAGTGATAATCGATGTGAGCGGTGTTCGCAAATCATGACTTACATTTGTAATTAATTCGGCTTTCAGGCGCTCACTTTTTGCCTGTTCATTTTGTGAGGTTTTAACCCCTTGTTTTAAAACATTAATATTTTGAGCAAGCTTATCTAATGCCGTTTTACCAGTTATGTGTAAATCTTGACTCATATTACCACTCACTAGCGCATTGGTCTTTTCTACAATTCGATTAAAGTACCCGATCTTTTTTATGATAAGGACACTTAATGGTACACCAACACTAGCTAGTAAAATAAGATAAAAAAGAACAAAAATTGGATGTACAAATGAAACTACAGCGGCTAACCCTAAGCCAAATACGACTCCAAACACAATTATGATTTGTGCTCCGGTTGTTTGATCTAAAAATGCCTCTCTTAAGAGATGAACGAGTTTCAGAAATGGATTCTTTAATATGGAATATGTACGATACACTAGACTTTTCTTCCACTCTGAATGAAACGGTTTCCGCCCCTTAATAGATTCCGATAAAGAAATAGTTTGAAGTAAGGTAAGTGCTAAACTAAGAGTTAAAATAAGAACTGCTACAAAGAAAAAGATTCCCTCTTTTACATCTGATAAATTTACGCTCATGCGGGTGGCTTCAATTATCGTTCCAGTTAGTAAAGCTACAAGACTCGTTAATCCAAGAAGTGCAATCCGTACATCAATTGGTAGTTTGCGGAAACGAACGTTAAATTGGCTCATTTCAGCCGACGATCTTTTAGCCTTTTTGAAAAGGATCAAGGATAATATAAGTGAAACCATGCTTAAAAAGACTGTACCCCAATAATATTTTTGTTCCTTACTATAATTTTCATATTGTATCATTAATGGATCTGATGAAGATAATGAATGAGGTACGGAAATTTCACCTTCTAGTCTCCTATCAGACTGATGTAAAATATTTAGCAACTCTTCAGATCCACTGATTTCATGTCTAACCATGTAGTCAGGGTAGATTGTAAGACTCATTTCAAAGATTTTAGCAGAGCCTTTTGTATCAGCAATATTTGTATACATTTTCCCACTTGTAGTATCCTCAAAGTAATAATGGAAAGAGTCTTTATATTTACCAAAAATATATAAGCCAAAATTTTGAGGATGAACATTTGGTAATTGATGATAATATTCTTCTAACTTCTGTTCCTTCTCTTTTATAATCTTAGCTTCAACATGTTGATCACTTTCAAAGTTTTTCGTAATATCCTCAATTTTTTCATCTCTATCTGCCTTAAGTCCATCTACAACCTGTTGATTATCTTGTTCTATAGCTTGTTGAATTTTTTCTTCATATTGGCTTTCTATACTATGAATTTGTTCTGTTAAATTCCCGTAACGATAACGATGCTCTAGAATCTCCTCGTCTGTTACAGTGATTGCCTCTTTCGCTTCCCGTAAAGTTAAGTTGGTTTCAGCTATACCTATATATCTTCTAAATTCATCTACAATACCATATCGAAATTCGGATGTATGGAAATAATCTTTTTGAGCGTAATAGTATCCATGAGTAAACAAGATTAGCAACCCACTAAGTCCGAATGAGAACAACATTGCACATGCGAGCATAGTACGTAAACTATTTTTCCATTTTGTAGCCAATACCCCATACCACCTTTAAATATCTTGGATTCTTCGGATCAAATTCAATCTTTTCCCGAATTTTTCGAATGTGAACAGCGACCGTATTTTCGGCGTTATAATTTGGCTCTTTCCACACCCGTTCATATATTTCACTTATGGAAAAGACTCTTCCAGCGTTTGACATTAAAAGTTCAACAATTTTATATTCAATTGGTGTAAGCTTCACAACTTCACCGTGTACTGCAACTTCTTTAGAAGATTGATCTAACGTAATTCCGTTTAAATCAATGACTTTTTGTGTCCCTTCAAATGTTCCGAACGTAATATATCGTCTCAACTGAGACTTTACACGTGCCACAAGTTCCATTGGGTTGAATGGTTTTGTAATATAATCATCCGCTCCCACTTGAAGTCCTAAAATTTTATCGGTATCCTCACTTTTTGCACTTAAAATAATGATGGGAATGTTCTTTTCCTCCCGGATTTTATATGTAGTGGAAATTCCGTCTAACCTAGGCATCATAACATCCAACAGAATGAGATGTACTTCATGCTCATGCAGGATGTCTATAGCTTCTATTCCATCCTTTGCTTTTAAGACAGTTACACCTTCATTCTTCAAATAAATTTCAATAGCATCTCTAATCTCTTTCTCATCATCTACAACTAATACATTGTAATGGTCCAACGTTTCAGCTCCTTTCCTTTTTCGAATTTGTCTATATCATATCCATTAATTCTTAAAATTCGGTTGCAACATTTCTTAAGATTTCCTTAAGTTTATTTATCTATTTATAAAACTTTATTTTATAATAGATTTCTAGTTAAAGGAAATTGAATTGGCTACTTAAACGGGTTGCGTGTTGTAAAAAATGACCCTTCCCACACATTGAGAAGAGTCATTTTAATAAATTTTATCTCCTTATAAAATTGTCCTACTAAAAATAGGTTATCATATATGACTGTTCTAGATGTTTCACAGGATGTAACACTTCTACACCAAAACGAAATACAGCAGTATTTTGGTGTCTTGATTTTTCTTCACCCGAACCAACTTGCTCTGTTCTATCATGAAATAGCTGGAGGTTGAAATGAAAACAAACTCCGGGAAGTTGTTCACACCTAACGGTCTTGATGCCAATGAGCATAACATTGTCCACTTTCATTTATCATGTGCTGAAATTTCGTGTTGCTGGCATCGAAAAATGAGCATAACATTGTCCACTTTCATTTATCATGTGCTGAAATTTCGTGTTGCTGGCATCGAAAAAAACAAAGAAAAATAAGAGATACAAACCAAAATGATTTGTATCTCTTTGCAAAGTCATCACTCTTCATCCTCAAACACTTTTGTATAGACAGCTTTTTTCCAAACGGAAGTAACTGCCCCGGTAATATCTGTATCTGTAATAAAGGAACCATTACTAACACGATCATGCAACTTTAGTTGTAATGGGAAGATCTCGTGAATATCACCATTCTCCGTTTTATACTGAATAAGATCTTCTTCGCCAACAATTTTTACACCTACAAGGCGGTGTGGTTTCGCTTTTAATTCTCTTAACATCGTTAAACCCCGCTTTGCCCTTGAGGAAGGTTCAAACTGGGAAATATCCATCCGCTTACATGCCCCTCTTTGCGTGACAACGACAATAGACGGGTTAGATAAATCGTCAAACACTTCGCCACTTACCACATATTCATTATCCTTTAATTGCATTGCTTTTACACCAGCTGCTCTTTGGCCAACGATATTTATTTCAGACTCATGGTATCGTAATCCATACCCGCGATTTGTAGAAACAAACACCTCTTGATTTCCATCCGTAACATGTACACTGACCACTTTATCGTCATTTTTCAAATTAATCGCTACAAGTGGTTTTGAGTACCGCTGTGGCTGATATTCCTTCAATTCAGTTTTCTTCACCATACCGTCACGGGTAAAGAAAGTTAAATAGAGACCTTCTTTGAACTCACGAATTGGTATAGCCCTTACTATAGTTTCTTCTCTGTCGATTGGTATGATATTAGTAATATGCTGACCTAAATCTTTCCATTTAATATCTGGAATTTCATGTACAGGAATATATAAATAATTGCCTTTGTTTGTGAACAGGAGTAACTTATCTGTCGTATTAATTTCAATAAGGGTCTGAAGATAGTCTCCCTCTTTCATCGATATGTCATTATCATTGGAAGCAGCATATGAACGTAAACTTGTCCGTTTAATGTATCCATCATTTGTCACGGAAACTAAAACATCTTCACTTGCGACCATTACTTCCAAGTTAATCTTTAATTCTTCGATTTCTTCTTCAATTTCTGTTTTACGGTTATCAGCATATTTCTTTTTCATTTGACGTAAATCTTTTTTAATGACTAGCATTAATTTCTTTTCATCGGCTAGGATCGTTTCCAGCTCTTCAATTTGTTTTCTCAACTCACTCGCTTCTTGTTCGAGAGATGTAATGTCGGTATTGGTTAAACGGTATAGTTGCAATGTTACGATTGCTTCCGACTGAGATTCTGTAAAGTCATATTCTGAGATTAAACGATTTTTTGCATCCTGCTTATCCTTAGATGAGCGAATGGTTGCAATGACATCGTCTAAAATGGATATAGCTTTTATTAACCCTTCAACAATGTGTGCCCGGTCTTTCGCTTTCCGCAAGTCATATTGTGACTGTCGTGTCACAACTTCCCGCTGGTGAGAGATATAAGCATCAAGCATCGTTAATAAATTCATTTGTTGGGGCGTCTTGTTATGGATTGCAACCATATTAAAGTTATAGGAGATTTGCAAATCCGTATTTTTATATAAATAATTGAGAACACCTTCACTGTCTGCGTCCTTCTTCAATTCGATGACAATTCGTAATCCAGTACGGTCCGTTTCATCTCGAACTTCTGCAATCCCTTCTACTTTTCGGTCAATCCGATATTCATCAAACTTCTTTACTAAGTTTGCTTTATTCACGTCGTACGGTAGTTCTGTGATAATAATTTGCTCACGATTTCCTCTAACCTTTTCAATCGTTGCACGACCACGCAATACGACTTTCCCTTTTCCGGTTTTATAAGCTTTTTTAATTCCATCAATCCCTTGAATAATACCACCCGTAGGAAAATCCGGTCCTTTCAAAACAGTCATAACATCGTCCACATCTGCCTGTGGTTTATCAATTTTCATAATAACAGCATCTATGACCTCACCGAGATTGTGAGGGGGAATGTCGGTTGCATAACCTGCAGAGATTCCAGTCGAGCCGTTTACTAGTAGGTTTGGAAACTTTGCCGGCAATACAACAGGCTCATTCGCTGTATCATCAAAGTTTGGGATAAACTCTACTGTTTCTCTTTCTATGTCACGTAATAATTCTGAAGCAATACTGGATAAGCGTGCCTCCGTATAACGCATTGCAGCTGGAGGATCCCCATCAATGCTTCCATTATTTCCGTGCATTTCAACTAATAGATTTCGAACTTTCCAAGTTTGACTCATTCGCACGAGGGCTTCATATACAGATGAATCACCATGTGGATGATAATTCCCGATTACAGTACCGACCGTTTTCGCAGACTTCCGAAACGGTTTATCATGTGTATTCCGTTCTTGATGCATTGCATATAAAATTCTTCGTTGTACTGGCTTTAAGCCATCCCTAGCATCAGGAAGCGCACGATCTTGAATGATATATTTACTATATCGTCCAAAACGATCCCCGATAACTTCCTCTAAAGGAAGGTCTAAGTATTTTGCGTGTTCAGCCAATGTAATGTCCTCCTCTAAGTATGAAGCTTATCATTTTCTAGTATATTTTCATCATCTTCCATGCTGAAGGCTACATTTGATTCGATCCACTTTCTACGTGGTTCAACTTTATCTCCCATTAAAGTCGTTACGCGTCGCTCTGCACGTGCTAAATCTTCAATTGTTACACGGATTAGTGTTCTCGTTTCGGGATTCATCGTCGTATCCCAAAGCTGATCGGCATTCATTTCACCGAGACCTTTGTAGCGTTGAATTGTATACCCATTTTTAAAACGGTTTAAAATGCTTTTCATTTCTTTTTCGTCCCAAGCATACTCTATTTTCTCTTTCTTTCCTTTACCTTTTGACACTTTGTATAGTGGGGGTAATGCAATATAGACTTTACCAGATTCAATCAACGGTCTCATATAGCGATAAAAGAATGTGAGTAATAGCACTTGAATATGAGCACCATCTGTATCAGCATCAGTCATAATAATAATTTTATCGTAATTGACATCTTCTAAATCGAAGTCAGCCCCTACACCTGCACCAATTGTATGGATAATCGTGGAGATTTCTTCGTTTTTTAAAATATCGTTAATTTTCGCCTTTTCAGTGTTAATCACTTTTCCTCGTAAAGGTAATACAGCTTGAAATCGTCTATCACGACCTTGTTTAGCCGACCCTCCTGCTGAATCTCCCTCTACCAAATATAGTTCATTTTTCTTCGGGTTCTTAGACTGGGCCGGGGTTAATTTTCCACTTAAAATTGAATCTTTTCGCTTACGCTTTTTCCCATTCCTAGCATCTTCACGGGCCTTCCGAGCCGCTTCTCGAGCATCTCTTGCTTTAATAGCTTTCTTAATTAAGCTACTCGCTATATCGGGATTTTCTTCTAAAAAGTAAGTAAGCTTTTCAGACACAACACTATCTACAACAGAACGCGCTTCTGACGTTCCTAATTTACTTTTCGTTTGTCCTTCAAATTGCAAAAATTCTTCTGGAATTCGAACAGACACAATACCAGTAAATCCTTCACGTATATCATTACCATCGAGGTTCTTTTCTTTTTCTTTTAATAAATTCGTTTTTCGGGCTTGCTCGTTAAATACACGTGTCACTGCTGACTTTGCACCTGATTCATGAGTTCCGCCGTCTCTCGTACGCACATTATTTACAAAAGAAAGGATATTTT
This sequence comes from Salirhabdus salicampi, assembly GCF_024259515.1. Classification (NCBI taxonomy): domain Bacteria; kingdom Bacillati; phylum Bacillota; class Bacilli; order Caryophanales; family Bacillaceae; genus Salirhabdus; species Salirhabdus salicampi. Next base: position 20,275 of record NZ_JANBWE010000002.1, read on the forward strand.
CTGCGTATCCGTCGTTAAATTGAAAGGCGAATTCTACTTCAAGCCCATCTTGTTGGCCTTCAAATGCTACGACAGGATGAAGGGTATCCTTTTCTTCGTTTAAATATTCGACAAAGGACTCAATCCCTTCCGGGTATTCATACACATCAGATACATCGTTACGTTCATCAATGATTTCAATACGTAGACCTTTAAGTAAAAAGGCTGACTCCCGTAATCGTTCTGCTAATGTTTCATACTGAAACGTTGTAACAGAAAACATTTTCGGATCTGGTTTAAATCGAATGGTTGTACCTGATTTTTTTGTAGACCCTTTTTTGTCTAATCCAGTCACTGGTATACCGCCATTTTCGAAGCGTTGTGAATAGATAGTACCATCACGGTGAATGGTTACTTCCAACCATTCAGATAAAGCGTTCACAACTGATGCCCCTACACCGTGTAAGCCTCCACTTGTTTTATAGCCACCTTGACCAAATTTTCCGCCTGCATGCAGGACGGTAAAAATCACTTCAGGTGTAGGTTTACCTGTTTTGTGCGTTCCGGTTGGCATCCCACGTCCCTTATCGGTAATGGACACACTACCGTCTTTATGTAATTTAACAATTATCTCATTACCGTAGCCAGCTAATGCCTCATCTACGGCATTATCAACAATTTCATATACAAGATGGTGAAGTCCTCGATGATCTGTGCTTCCAATGTACATTCCAGGTCGCTTACGTACAGCTTCTAACCCTTCTAGTACTTGAATGGAATCATCGTTATATAATGTTTCGTTCGTTTTAGCCAAGTTGATGTTCCCCTTTCGTTCGAGCAATTCTTTCTGCGTAGAACAAACGTTCCTAGTTTATGTTCGTAGTATACTTATTGTAGCGATTTTTTTCAAGTACCCAAATACTTTATTCAAGAAGAATGGAAAAATCCCTGCAAAAACAGGGATTTTCGTCTAATACTTATTTCCCTAATGTCATCGCGTGGGCTACTTTAATACATAGATCCATAATCACAACAAAGTCTCGTTCTTTTAAATACTCATATGCTTCTTCGTTCGTGACACCTTGTTGTGCCCAAAATACCTTTGCCTGTGTCTCTACCGCTTCTTTTGCAATGCCTGGTAAAAACAGAGATCGACGGAATACATTTATAATGTCAATGTTTTCTTCAACCTCAAGAAGAGAGGGAACTGCTTTTTCCCCCAGTACTTCATCGACATTTGGATTTACAGGGATAATTTTATAGCCGGCATTTTGCATCGCTTTTGAAACTTGAAAGGACGTTCTCATTGGATTGTCAGAGAGCCCAACTACTGCAATCGTTTGCGCCCCTTCTAATATTTCCTTCACGACTTTATTAGGTGGATTGTGCATCATATCCCTCCGGCAACTAAATATTTATACTATAAGCATAATGCTATTTGTTATCATTACGCAAATTGATTTTTCAACATTAAGATGATTACTGAGAAACAACACGTTTTATATTTAAGAAATTGTCAACTTCTTCCCATATACGTTCATTAGCAAAATAACGACTCCAACTGGCAATACCTGCTAATTTATATTTGTGAACGAGTTCAACTCGTTTCTGTAATGATCTATCATTTTCGAGCCAAAGCTTATAAACAGTTTGTTTATCTGAAACTTCATACTCAACGTAGTCTTGTCCAGTATTCTCATCATATACAGGTGTCACGTTATATTCATCAATCCACTCTTTTGCTTGAGTCATTGTTAAAGCCTGCGAACTGACTTCAATTGAACCGTCATCTTGTTTTTCTTCAGTCCACAACCTTGTGTAAAACGGTACACCTAACAGTAGTCGATCATGCGGAATGACCTTTAACAATGCTTCTAAGTGAGTTTCTACCCAAGGTAAACTTGCAACACTACCAGATGTGTTGGAGCTAGCGGGATGTTCGTCATAAGCCATCACCATAAAGTAGTCAATTGACTCTACCAATTTTTCACGCTCATAAAACTTCGACCAAGTTGGACTGTTGGATATAAACGTAATATCCATTGACACAATTAATCCAGCTTCATGGGCAAGAGGAGTAAATTCCCGTACAAATTGTGTAACTAACGGTCCATCCTCTTCATAAACGTTTTCAAAATCAATATTAATCCCATCTAAGCCATAAATATCTGCATAATGTAGTAACTGACGTATTATTCGCTGTCGAGTTTCAAAATCTTGTAGAACCGCACTCGTTTGTTCTAAATTAAAGTCATTAGAAAAAAGTGCCCATACGTGATAACCATTTCCCTTGGCAGAATCGACATAGGAATGAGAAGCATAACTCCGTATATTTCCATCTGTATCATCGATGTGGAACCAGGTTGGTGACAACACTTGTACACTGTTATACGACTCAACCTCATTCGGAGTAGCGTCCGGATGGTAGATCGCATCCCATGTGACGTGAATTGGCCATTTTAAGTTAGGTAATGTATGCTCCTCTACTGGTTTATGAGATTGATAGACTTCAGTACCTAGAATTTCTATCATTTCTTTCTTCATGAAACCGGCAATTCCATTTCCTTTCCGGACTTTCAAAAAATCTCCGGTATCATCTTCGATAGTGACGGTCTCCCCTTCTTCCACTCGATCAACATATGGTGCGGTTAAATCTGGGTTTATTCTTAAAGATCTCCTGTTTTCATTACCAGTTAAAACATTGCCCTTTAACACTACATCTCCATCTGCATGAACAATCATTGCGCTCGTCTCGTCATTGTAACTGATGTCAATCGAATAAACTTCTTGTAACCAATCTAACTCCAAGTAGACCTGTTGTTGTTCTGTAGTGATTACAGGAAACGAAAGATTATGCTCTTTATCATTAACGAATTTTGTTAAACGTTCCGTAGGCATTTGATACACTTTGTTTTTTGTCGTAACGATAACAGACGATGACTCTTCATCATAATGAATCATTGGGTCAATATATTCTGCAATAAAATCATAGGGTATATATACCTCTTCTTGTTCAGATAACCCGTTATACTTTGTTTTTTCTTCTTCAAAAACAATCGAATATGAATTCGTAAAATAATCCACTTTTTCCTTCGACGGAAATGGATAAGCATTCCAAAACATTGTAACAGATATAATAAATAAGCCTAATATAGAGAAAGCTATCCATTGTTCTTTATGTTTTTTTGATCTTTGGTGTGTGACAATACGTGACAAAATTCTCCCCTCCTATGTATATATCGTAATAAAAAACTCCATCTTTTAAAATAGAAAGATAAAAATGGTTGAAAAACATTCTGCTTTTCTATTGTTCGTGATAAAATAGTAATGAATTTGTACGAGATTAAAGGGGTTAAACTATGGATTATGTAATTTTTGGCATCATTTCTTACTTATTAGGTTCTATTCCGTCAGCACTTATTGTCGGCAAGTCTGGTTACGGTATTGACATTCGAGAGCATGGTAGTGGTAATTTAGGTGGAACAAACACTTTCCGTGTATTAGGAGTAACAGCAGGCCTCATTGTGACCATTTCAGATATTTTGAAGGGAACGTTAGCAGCTTTGCTTCCCATCTTGTTTCATGCAAGTGCAGAGCCGTTATTTATTGGACTTTTTGCTGTAATCGGACATACATACCCACTATTTGCGAAGTTTAAGGGTGGTAAAGCAGTAGCAACTAGTGGCGGTGTTATCTTAGCCGTTAGTCCAATATTGTTTGTCATTATGGTTGCAACATTTATGATCACACTTAAAATATCAAAGTTTGTGTCCCTATCCTCTATGATAACTGGAGTTGTAGGTGTAACAGCTTCCATCATTATGCAAGAGAAGTGGTTAATTCTCATTACAGCTTTGTTGACATTATTCGTTATCTATAGACATCGGGCAAACATAAAGCGGATTATCAATAAGACAGAACCAAAAATTAAATGGATGTAAAAAAGCACAACACCGAAACGTGTTGTGTTTTTTTATTTCTACACATGGTAAAATAGTACCAATTTAACACCATTAACCAAACAGATATGTAAAACGTAAAACTTAAAGAATGTCATAAGAGAAAAATGTTTTCAAAAGATGTTTTGAAAACATAACATTAGCGAAACTTAAAAGAAACAATTTTTTTGGGGGAAATCAAAAAATGAAAAAACAAATGGTAGCAATTATAGTTGTAATTTTTATATCTTTTATCACTACAGGCTTTTTCTATTTCAATCAACACGATAACGAGAAATCATTTGAAGCGAAGTTGTTAAATGACAGGACCACAATAAGCACCGTGAATCATCGCACATTTGAGTCAGAAATATCGCTCGGTGCTGTTGGCGATTTATTAATACATAGTTCTGTATATGAGGATGCAAAAACTTCGAGTGGTGGTTATGACTTTACGCCTATGCTTGAGGATGTAAAACCATATATGGAAAAGCAGGATATTATGTTTGCTAACCAAGAAACGATATTAGGTGGATCAGAGATCGGATTATCTAGTTATCCACGATTCAACTCTCCATATGAGGTGGGGGATGCATTGAAAGATACGGGTGTTGATATAGTTTCGATTGCTAATAACCATACTTTAGATCGAGGCGAGCAAGCAATCTTAAACGCTACTTCTTACCTAGATAAAATTGGGATTCAGTATGTTGGAGGATATCGTAGCTTTGAGGATCAAAAAAGGCAAAGAATTATAAATAAAAACGGAATTGCAGTTGGGTTTCTGGCTTATACATACGGTACCAACGGTTTAGTCCGTCCTAATGATAAGCCATATTTAGTACAATATTTAGACCAGGAAAAAATGGTAAAAGACATAAAAGCTTTGAAGCCTAACGTTGATTTTGTTGTCGTAAGCTTACATTTCGGCATGGAATATCAACGTTTTGCCAATGATGCTCAAGTACTTCTGGCAGATGAAATTAGCAAGGCTGGAGCAGATGTAATTATTGGACACCACCCTCACGTATTACAACCGGTAGACTGGTTAGAACAGGAAGATGGTCATAAAACGTTTATTATTTATTCATTAGGTAACTTTTTGTCAGGACAAGCGAAGTTATATCAACGAATAGGGGCCATTTTAGAACTGAAATTACAGAAAAAGATAGGACCTGATGGCACAGCAACTTATAATATGAAAGATGCAAAAGTACTCCCTACATGGAATCACCGTACTGAACGGTATCGTGATTATAAAATTGTACCGTTAATCAATGCTGATGAGTACGGCCTTTCGAATGCCAAGGAGTTGTATAACGAAATCACCTCCCATATGCAATCATATAGTGACAACGTTGAAGTCGTCCCTGAACTTGATTAAAAGTATTTCATTGATGTTCTATGAATAAATCATGTATACTTTTCATAGTGGCACTATATGGGGCTGAAAGGAGTCTTAAATATGTTGAAAACAACAAATCAGAAGCAACTTCCTAGTAAAGAAGAACGTCATAAATTATTTGGATCAGTTCCGCCTGGACCACGTCTTAAGCCGGTAGAAAAAGATAAAATGGCGGACTTACAAAATACAAAAAAAGATTTCTTATTTAAGTTAGATGAAGTCGGGATTGCAAACGTAAAACACCCAATCATTATAAATAGTAGTGTGAAGCCATATAACCAAACAACGGTTGGTACATTTCAATTTTCTTCAAGCATCGCACAAGAAAGTAAAGGGACGAATATGAGTCGCTTCACAGAACAATTAAATGAATACCATGAAAAAGGGTTCGTAGCCGATATCGCAACCCTTAAACAATTTACGAAAGAACTGGCTAATCGTTTAAAACAAAATGATGCCCGGATTAGCATTGCTTTTCCGTGGTTTTACGAAAGACAAGCACCATCGTCTGGCTTGTCCGGCTTAAATCATGCCAATGTTACGATTTCCGTTGAATATCATAAAGAAGCAGGATATGACATTAACGTTTCATTGAGTGCACTTATTACTACACTTTGTCCATGTTCAAAGGAAATCAGTGAATACAGCGCACACAACCAAAGGGGAAATGTCACATTAGAAGCAAGATTAACTGCCGATTTCAATGAAGCAGAAACAGATTGGAAGGAAGCTCTATTAGAAGCAGCTGAGTCAAACGCTAGTGCACGCATTCATCCGGTTCTAAAACGCCCAGACGAAAAAGTAGTTACAGAACAAGCTTATGAAAATCCACGATTTGTAGAAGATATGGTTAGACTGATTGCAGCAGACTTATATGAAATGTCGTTTGTGGAAAGATTTAAAGTAAGTTGCCGTAATGAAGAGTCCATTCATTTACACGATGCTATTGCTTCTGTTACATTCGATAAACAAAATGACGTTGAATAGGTCGTGAATATGACGTGAAATACGTATTTATTTTCCTAATTAAATTTTATCAAAAATGGATTTCTCCCATGAAATTGCCGGCATGTAGGTTTCAACCTACATGCTCCCAATACGGCCTGGAAGCCTTTCAACGTTTCGGTATGTTCAAGGGACTTTTTTTAACATTACAGAGAATTTTAAAATGCAATCCCTTTCATCCCGGAGGATTTGATCCAGTTCCACAAAAGAAAAAATAAAAATTAACACATATTATAGGAGATGACAATATGAACCTCCAAGTAGAACTAAAAGCAGCTGAGTGGTTTCAAGAGGAACTACAATTAGCAAATGACGATTATGTACGATTTTTTGTACGTTATGGTGGTGTTGGAGGCATTGTACCAGGCTTTTCCTTAGGGTTTCGAATTGAGCCTCCTTACCAAGCTGTGGTGGAACAAAAGGTGAATGGCTTAACCTTTTATATTGAGGAAAAAGACGGTTGGTATTTCGGCGAAAAAACACTAATTGTTTCATACGATGAAACATTGGATGAACCGAAATACGAATACCAATAAAATAAGAGAACTGGATGTTAAGCACCCAGTTCTCTTATTTTATTTGGAAGCGTTCAATTTGGTCAGTGATTTTTTCCTGTTCCAGGATATCCTTCTGAAATTCACCAAATAAATCAAAGTGGGGATATTGGTCATCTCGATGTATCCATTCCCGTTTCAATCCATATTTTCTTCCCCATCGTTCAAGCTTTGCAATATCACTACAGCCAACTTTCGTTACGGAATTTGAATTTGGAAACCGATCATCTAACCAATAATGCGTTAAAAAAGCGATTTCACCTTTTTTAACTTTTTGTTTCCACCTTTTTAATTCTTCCCGTTTAATTCCGAATGCCACTTTATTCTTCACCCTTTGCTGCTAAGTATGCTTTATGCCATGCCGGAAACGCTTTTCGAATAGATACAGGGCGAAATGATTCCTTTTTCACACACACATGTTGTGTTGACCCCGTTACAGCGACTGCACCATTCCCATCCAATATTTTATAGCCATAAGTAACTTTTAGGCCATCATATTCCTTTAACCATGTTATAACCTTTGCAATTTGCCCATAGCGCACCGGATGTTTAAACTGCATTTGAGCATCCACTACTGGTGACACAATACCTTCTGCTTCCATGTCATGATATTGAAAGCCTAATTCTTCAATGAAAGCTGTCCGCCCAATTTCAAACCAAACTAAATAATTTGCATGGTATACGACACCCATTTGGTCTGTTTCTTGGTATCGTACCTTAATGTCTGTTTCAACCAATTTCATAAATCTTATTTCTCCTCTTTTATCAATCTTACACACTATATTACCATAAATGAAAAAGCCTGCCCTATAGGCAGGCTTTAAAGTTATTGTTGGTCGTGGTACTCATCGCGAATTTCATCACGCATCGCTTGAATGGATTCTCTTCTTCGTTCATTTTTCGCTTCAATCTGCCTTCTCTCTTCGGGACGAGAATGTGCTGCTGTTTCTTCGGCAAGTTCCATATTTTCAATCGTATTTTGTACCATGTGTTGTAATTTCTCTACATTATCAGCACGGTTATCAGGTTTTGGTTTGTTCGTACGATGTGTCATGAAACCGCCTCCTTAGTGACCTTTTGGCTGTATCCAAATTGTATCTTGCCCATGGCGACCTTTTACTTGATATTTTCTACCTTTGTTCCCATCATAACCGACGTTAATCTTGCCATGCTTATCAGGCCGGAAGTGTTTTGTATCCTTTTTCGGATTGCCCATTGCAAAACTCCTTTTGTGTGTAGAAGTTTTTACAGGACTATTTTTTGTTGTTTTCTGAAAGGCATGCGTGGAAAAAAATGAAGGCAGCGTTGCATTACTCTTCTGCTGCCCTCATGACCCCTGAGGATAGTCTTTCCTCAAGTTTTCGTTCTATTTCATCCATAAGTTCCGGATTTTGCCGTATTTGTTCCCTTTCAGCATTCAATAATTCAGTAAAACTTTTTCTTCTTTTGTTTGCCATTGGATAACCCACCCTTTTTTTAATACCATTATTTCCAAAAGGGGGAAAAATATACAACGTTAATCAAGCTTCTTCATTTGCTCTACCATCATATCGTAATCCATTGGGCCTATATGTCGGTTAAATTGTAAAATACCTTCACGATTTATAAAATACGTTGTTGGGTAAGCAACTACATCATACTGATATACAACTTTTAATTCATGATCAAGTGGAATGGGAAAAGTTAATTCATTCTTTTCAATAAAATCTTTAGCGTTATTCAACGAAAACTCATCACCTGTCGCATTAACAGCCAGAACAACAACTTCATCCCCATACTGTTCATGAAACTCCTGCATCTCTGGCATTTCCACTTTACACGGACCACACCATGATGCCCAGAAGTTTAAGAACACTTTCTTTCCTCTTAAATCAGAGAGGCTTATCGTCTCTCCCGCTAAAGTTGTTAACGTAAAATCTGGTGCTGTTTTACCTATTGTGTAGCCCTTCTCCATATCAGCCAGTTCATCAGGGACGGCATAAACGGTTCCATTAAATTCCTCTTCATCCTTTGTAACCTCTGTATCAGAGTGTTTTTCTTGGACAAAATTATATATAGCAATACTTAATAATGCTAATATGACGAAAAGACCTGACCACTTCTTTATCATGTCGGTCCACCATCCTTTATATCTTTTATGGTAATGACAAGGGCAATACCAAATGCACCCCAAACAAAAAGGCTTTGATTCTTAATGTCGTGTAACCAAAGTTGAAAACAAATATAACCAACTAAATACCAAAATGATATTCGTAATTGGCTTCCCAAATTTGAACTCCACTGTTTATTGTACAACAAAGTAGCAAAGATGAGAAAATAAACTCCCTGAGTGAAGAGAATTCGCCATTGGCTCATATCATAAAAAAAGGCATATTGGAAAGAATATAATGCCGAATAAAAAAAGGCAGAACTTAGTAAAACTGATAGCACGAATTCCATTTGGATACCTTTTCGCTTCGTATAGATAAAAAAATATAATAATCCAACAATAAGACCAAGTATAAGGCCAATTGTCCCACCTGAAAAATATAAAATGGTAAGGGGATTCTCAATAGCTTTTACTGGGTGTATAAGTATATAACTAAATTTCCAAATAGCATACACGATTAGCCAAGCTTCAAACCACTTTCCAGGAAGTGTAGAACTATGTTCATCATTATATCTGTTACAAAACAGATAGGTCCAAAAATATGTAAGTATTGGCAGACAAAATGTCAATGCTGATGGGATAAAAATGGTTATAGGACCAAGCTGAATAAGGTCATTCATTACACAACTCCCTTTCAAAAATATCTTACCATGATAACTCTACATAAAAAAAGCATTCCCTTCCGCAGGGAATGCTTTCGTTATTTTATTGAAGTTTATTTCGTAATACCATTTGTAAAATACCACCGTGGCGGTAGTAGTCAATTTCAACTTCACTGTCGAATCTTGCAATAACTTCAAACTCGGTTTTCTTACCTTCATCGTCCGTTGCAGTTACTTTTACAAGATCATGCGGCTTAACAGTTTCATCAATCTCGATATTAAATGTTTCTTTTCCTGTTAAACCTAATGATTCAGCGCTATCACCTTTTTGGAACTGAAGTGGTAGTACACCCATCATAACAAGGTTTGAACGGTGAATACGTTCAAAACTTTCAGCAATAACTGTTTTAATACCTAATAAGTTGGTACCTTTTGCAGCCCAGTCACGGGAACTTCCCATACCGTAATCTTTACCTGCTACAATAAGAAGACCAGTATTATTTTCTTGATATTTCATTGCTGCATCATAAATTGGCATTACTTCCTCTGTTGGCCAGTAAGTTGTATAACCACCTTCTGTACCAGGCGCAATTTGGTTACGGATACGAATGTTTCCGAATGTTCCACGCATCATAACTTCATGATTTCCACGTCTAGATCCAAATGAGTTAAAGTTCCGTGGAGATACACCTTTTTCAATTAAATATTTTCCTGCAGGCATATCTTTCGGAATCGCACCCGCCGGTGAAATGTGGTCTGTTGTAACAGAATCACCGAATTTACCAATCACTTTTAAGCCGTTAAGTGGTTGCACCTGTTCGGCATCTTTTGAAAGACCTTCGAAGAATGGTGGGTTTTGAATATATGTGGAATCTTCGTTCCACTTGTATAACGGCTCATCAGTTGTATCAATTTCGTTCCATTTTTCATTTGAATCAAATACTTGCTCGTATTCTTTACGGAAAATTTCAGGAGTGACAACTCTCGCAATCTCCTCTTTAACTTCCTCACTTGAAGGCCAAATATCTTTAAAGTATACAGGCTCTCCATCTTTATCTGTTCCCAATGGGTCGTTTTTCAAGTCAATGTCTACTGTACCAGCTAACGCATAAGCAACAACTAGTGGTGGTGAAGCAAGGTAGTTAGCTTTCACCAATGGGTGAATACGACCTTCAAAGTTACGGTTCCCTGATAATACAGATGTAACTGTTAAATCGCTATTACCAATTGCTTCTTCAATTTCAGGCAACAACGGACCGGAGTTACCAATACACGTCGTACATCCATAACCTACTAAATTAAAGCCTAAATTTTCAAGGTAGTTTAATAATCCAGAATCTTCTAAATAACGAGTAACAACTTTTGATCCTGGTGCTAAAGATGTTTTCACATACTCTGGTACTTCGAGTCCTTTTTCTACTGCTTTCTTTGCCAATAAACCGGCACCTAACATAACATGTGGGTTCGAAGTATTTGTACAAGATGTAATGGCCGCAATGGCTACTGCACCAGTTTTCATTGTAACTTTTTTGCCATCTTTAAAGTTAACGGTAACTTCTTTATCTTTCTCATTTTCATCTAGACCAAAGCCAGCGTTTCCTGCTGGAGCTGTTAGCGCTTTATTAAAAGACTGCTGCATTTCTGACAATGGAATCAAATCTTGAGGACGCTTAGGACCAGAAAGGTTCGGTTCAAGGTCTGATAATTCAATTTCCACTAATTCAGTAAATTCCGGATCTTCTTGATCAGGTGTGTAGAACAGTCCGTTTTGTTTACAATACGTTTCTACTAATTTGATTTGCTCTTCGCTACGACCTGTTAAGCGTAGATATTCTAATGATTCTTTATCAACTGGGAAAAAGCCACAGGTTGCTCCATATTCAGGTGCCATATTTGAAATGGTCGCACGATCAGCAAGCGGCATTTCAGATAATCCAGGTCCAAAGAATTCCACGAATTTTCCAACTACGTTTTTCTCACGTAACACTTGTGTTACTTTTAACGCCAGGTCTGTAGCCGTTGTTCCATTAGGAAATGACCCCTTTAGTTTAACACCAATAACTTCCGGAGCAGGGAAGTATGAAGGTTGTCCCAGCATTCCTGCTTCCGCCTCAATTCCGCCAACTCCCCAACCTAGAATACCTAGACCGTTAATCATTGTCGTATGAGAGTCTGTTCCAACTAATGTATCCGGGAATGCAACATACTCTCCATTCTCTTCAACGGAATGAACAACGTTCGCTAAATACTCCAAGTTTACTTGGTGGACAATACCTGTTGCTGGTGGTACTGCACGGTAGTTATCAAAGGCTTTTTGTGCCCAATGTAAAAATTCATAACGCTCAGTATTTCGTTTGAATTCTAATTCCATGTTCGCATTTAACGAGTCTTTTGTACCGTATTGGTCCACCTGTACAGAGTGGTCAATAACAAGATCTACTGGTACTTCCGGATTAATACTATCTGGGCTTCCTCCCATATCAACCATTGCTTTTCTTAATGAAGCAAGGTCAACGACCGCAGGGACACCTGTAAAGTCCTGTAAAATGACACGGGACGGTTTAAATGGGACATCAACATTTTCTCCGTCTTTTGTACCCCATTTTACCAGCTTTTCGACATGCTCATCTTTGATTACGCGACCATCGTGTTGTCGTAAAACAGATTCAAGTAGTACACGTATGGAATAAGGTAAGCGAGAAATACTACCTATACCCGCTTCTTCCAATGCTTTTAACTCATAATAGTTATACGTTTTCCCATTAAGTTCGAATTGCTTACGCGCATTAAAAACATCATTGGCTGCCATATTCTTTTACCCCCTCAATAAAGTTATGTATGGAAACCATTTTGGCTTCTCCTGTCCCCTATGTCTTTCATTTTATGCAATGCAATCTTCATTCTTTATTTTAAATGAAAACGCTCTATAAGTAAAACAATTCAAATAATTTTTTTAATTTTTAAAGGCCTTTATAATTTTCGCCACTTTACAAAAGCTAATTTGAAGGAGGTGTCATTTATGAGTGACCATAGCAGCAATCATCCGTTTAAGGGAAAAAACTCGAAATTTAGTCATCAAGCAAAACAGCCCTATGGTGTCCCGATGAAAGGTTCAAAAAAAGTAAAAAACAAAAACCATTCGAGACAAAATAAGGCTGGTACTCCTGATTTATAATGTTTGATCAATAATTGTTAAAACCTCTATTAACAGTTCCCGCTCTTCATCGTTAATGGTTCGAAAATCGAGGTATAATGTCTCATCCAAGAAGCGACCGATTACCGGTGTTTCATTAGACCTGAGTTTTCGCTCCAATTGCTTGCTACTAATGGTTTCACTCGTTAGGAAAACACCGAATGTGTCTAATTGCTCATCTGGCATTGTCCCCCCACCAATATACGAAACACTTCGTTGTGGTGTAGCTTTAATGTTGTTCAGCTCACCACAACGTTCCATAAATTCATTAACTTCTTCTTGCAGTTGGGATGAAGATTTTAAAATATCATTCGCAGTAGGAACATTATGTTTCTCTGGATTTCTACTTTTGATATATTCTTTTAATGTGATTTCTAACGCTGCCAAAGTCATTTTATCGACACGAAGAACTCTTGCAAGTTGATGTTTTTTCAAATGGTCAATATACTTCTTCTTTCCTGCAATAATCCCCGCCTGTGGTCCTCCAAGCAACTTATCTCCACTGAATGAAACAATATCTGCCCCTTGCTTAATAATGTCACTAACGTGGGGTTCATCCCCAATACTATGCTGTTTAAAATCAAGCAACGCTCCGCTACCTAAGTCCTCATAAAAAATTAAATTATGTTGATTACATGCTTTAATTAAATCGTCTCTTTCGACAGAAGCTGTAAATCCGACAATCTTAAAATTACTCGTATGTACTTTCATGATCATGTTTGTTTCTTCCGTAATCGCTTGTTCGTAATCACGCAAATGGGTCTTATTTGTAGTCCCTACTTCTACTAAATTGGCATCACTTTCTTCCATAATGGATGAAACTCGAAAGCTCCCGCCAATCTCCACTAACTCTCCACGGGAGACAATCACTTCCTTATCTTTCGATAGGCTACGTAAAATAAGGTAGGCGGCAGCAGCATTGTTATTCACGACCATCGCCGCTTCTGCACCTGTAACTTCTTGAATAATATGCTCTATATGACTATGTCTTGAACCCCTCTTTCCTTCCGCTAGATCATATTCCAAATTAGAATAATGACCGGCAATTCGCTGTACATGCTCAATCGCTTCCTTGGAAAGTCTTGCACGGCCTAAGTTTGTATGTAAAACGGTTCCAGTTCCATTTATCACTCTTTTGAGCTGGGGTTCGAACAAACGTTTCGCTTGTCGTTTTACACGATTATATATGTATTGAGGAAACGCTGAAACGTCCGGTACATCCTTTTCAGCTAATATCTTCTGTCTCAATTGACTTGTGGCAGTTTGAAGCCATAAAGTCATTCTTTCCTTAGGAATACGGTATTTTTGTTCTATTTCAAGTAACTCTTCCATATTTTGCAGCTCATGTACAGGGGGAATGCTGCGTAACAGTTCCTGCTTCTCCATATTGCTTTCCTCCATCTTCTTAACTATATTGTTGGTCAATTAATAACAATGTGGACAATAATATAGAAAAGCATGCGTTCTGCATGCTTTTCTATGAATTATTCCATTCGATGTATAACTTCGTCCAACGTAGGATACTCACCTGTTTCAAGCTTCGAATACACCTTTTCATTATTTACTGTAACCTCAAAGGCTCCGTTCGCACTAGGGATAAGCTTCAGTTCTGTAATATTACTTCGAAAATGATTAAATAGTTGTTCTGCGAAACTCGCAGCTTTTGGAGCATAGTTTCACATCATACAAAATTCAATCGATACTTTATAAGACATTTATTGTTACCCCCTTTTAGCTATGTTTCTTAGTTTATAAAAAGTTGTCCAATTTTTCAAAGATGATGCTAAGAGAGTTCATGTGTAATGATTTTCTTATGTTATCCACTTTCTTTCTTGCTCAACTCGTTTTGTCCATTTTTGTTCATCTAATAATTCTAATAACGGAATTAAATATTTTCGTGTAACATGTAAAGATTCCTTCGCTTCTTTCAGGGTAAATGATTCACCGGTTTTTTCTTTTAGTTGTGTTACGACATCTTGTAAAGTCGAAGCATGGATAACTAATTTGTCAGTTAATGGCATAATAACCTTGCGATCAATTAACAGTTGTTTTAAATCATCTGCTAAGTCACTTGGAATCTTTTCACTTAATACGTAATGAGACCATTCTTCAACTTGCAAATGGTCATCTTCAATTTTGTTTATTACGTTTTCCATTCGTTTATCCCACTGTTTCGGGAAGTGTGGATTAAAATCCCCCAACGCAATAAAATGACCATCCCCCCGGAGTGTACCTTCATCAATCCATCGATCAAGCAGTGCTTGTACAACTTTTTTTGGATGTGGTGATCGTTGAATATATTCTGCTTTATTAATTCCTTGTTTCATAGGGTGCTCTTCATGCCAACTGCGAAGGTCCTCATGCAAGGACTCTTTTATATCATTTACTGTTTGCTGCAATCCGATAAACGAAGAAACGCCTACCACTATACCTTTTTCCTTCAGACGATCAATCTCTTCCTGTAACGTATTTGGTTGAAGAGATAAAAGTTTACTCATTTCTTGTTGGGGAACCCACTTTTGTTCTTTCAACAAACGAATAATATGTTCTTCAGGAGTACCTTCTTTGTTCGCTTTTAATTTTTTAATTGTATCCTCATGAAACTTATACTTTTCACCTATTGGATTAATTACCATCCCACCACCGATTGTTTCTACCGGGGTAGCCCTTCTGATAATAAAACGATCTCCCCGACTGATGACAATTGGCTCTGATAGGCGTACTTGACAATAAATTTCCTCTTTCGTATTTTCAACCTCGTTGCGGTCAAAAAAGACAATTTGTCCGAAGATTTCCGAAGCCCCACTATGAAATTTTATTGGCGTACGCTGTTTAATTGAATAGTTAATTTCCTTTGGTAATGTTAGCGCAATATCAACAACACTGCTCTTCACATACTCGTCCGACTTCACAAGGACATGTCCTCGTTTAAGCTCATTCTTGTGAATTCCCGCTAAATTGACAGCTGCTCTTTGCCCAGCCAACGCTTTATCCACGTCCTCGTGATGTACTTGAAGATGTCGTACCTTCCCTTTTTTATGAGTAGGTAAAACAAACACAGTATCCTCTTTTTTTACAATGCCATTGTAAATGGTCCCTCTAACAATAGTACCAATTCCTTTTAGTGAAAAAATATTATCAATGGGCATTCTGAACGGTGAATCGCCACTCTTCGTCGGTATTTGCTCTAAACGTTGTTGGATAGCATCCTTTAATGCATCAATCCCTTTTTTCGATAAACTGTCCACTTCATAAACGGGAGAATGTTTAAACGCAGTATCTTCTACATATTGCTGCAAATCTTCTCTTACTATCTCTACAAGATCTTCTTCCACAGCATCTACTTTTGTAATAACAAAAATCGCATTATGTATTTCCAGCAAGTTCAAAATATCCATATGTTCTTTTGTCTGGGGCATAATCCCCTCATCCGCCGCAATAATAATGAGGACTAAATCAATACCGGCTACTCCCGCAATCATTTGCCTAATAAACCGTTCATGCCCTGGCACATCAATTACAGAAACGCTGATATTTGATCCATCAAGTTTTAACGGTGCATAGCCAAGTTCAATTGATATATTCCGTTCTTTTTCTTCTTTTAATCGATCTGTATCCATGTTGGTTAAAGCTTTTGTTAAGGCTGTTTTTCCGTGATCAATATGGCCAGCCATACCAATGGTATAATGCAAATCGCTCATGTTAATTCACCATACTTTTTATTTTTTCGGTAATGTTACACGACATATTGTACCTTGTTTCGGCCTTCTATGAAAAGATAATTGACCGCGATGTTTTTCAATTATTTGGTTTGTAATCATAAGTCCAAGTCCTGTACCATTTTGCTTTGTTGTAAAGAAAGGGTCGTATATTTTGTCCATGATCTCTTCAGGGATACCTACACCTTCATCTTCTACATAAATGACAACATGATCCCGCTCGTTCTTAATGGAAACATAAACGTTTCCTTCCTGTTCAATCCCTTCAATCGCATTTTTTATTAGGTTAATAAACACCTGTTTCATTTGTGATTTATCACAACGAACAAATACCTCTTCTCCTTCTGTATAAGAAATCTGTACATTAGAAAGCCTCGCTTGTGATTGCATTAGTTTACAGACGTCCGATAATAATGACGTAATACTCGTACTTTCCATTTGGTTTGTCATAGGCTTCGAGATAAATAACAATTCAGATGTAATGTTTTCTATTTTCTCAATTTCTTCCTCCATTATTTTATAATATTCGCCCTTCAAATCAATACCTGTACGCATTAATTGAAGGAATCCTTTTAACGATGTGATAGGATTTCTAATTTCATGGACTATTCCTGCTGCTAACTGACCAGCAACTGACATTTTTTCTGATTGAATATAAAATTGTTCCGTCTCTTTCAATATGGTCACATCTCGTGTAATCATAACAAAATACCATTCATTTTTTGTTCTATCATAAACTTTGCAAACTATTGATTCTACCCAAACGTAAGCGGCATCTTTATGAAGTATGCGATAAGTAAACGTCTTTTTTGTACCTGTTCCGTAAATGCTTTGCTTAATATAATCTTGATCGTCAGGGTGAATAAAGTGAAATATATTCGTTCCAATTAACTCTTCCCAACTATAATTAGTTAATTTCTTTATATTTTTTGAAATATAGTCAAGGGTACCATCAAACGAATACACAGATAATACACTAAAACCCTCTTCCTCAATCCATTCTAGTATACTTGGAGGCAGTTCACTTACGTTTTTAAACATATTTCCCCTTCTTTCTCCCGAATCAAAGGAAGATACCAATGAACGTATTGAACTAGGATATCTTCTCTTTTCCAATCTAACTCCCCCTTAATCAATAAGTACTAGTGTAGATACATCATATTATTTGTAGGGAAAGTCCCTACTCTATTTATGTATAATAAATTTTACGAAATATGACAAAATTGTTCCCATTTCGGTATGTTATTTATATATAATGGTTCATTATATTTTCCAATCCATTCTAAAATCGATATATTCAGTATAGTATAAATCGCTCAAAAAAAATGTCGAAATTTCACATATTAATAATAAAATATTCAAAATTTTCTAACATATGATGAAACGAATCATTCATGCTATGATTTTACTTATACTGAAAGTGCTAAAGTAGGTGATATTATGTCAGATTTATTTATGTTTTTTATCATTATTTGGTCATTTATTATGTTAGGCTTACTAACCATTGGCGGCTATTTTATGTTTCGAAAATTTTTAAAAAGGTTACCAAAGGAAGATGGAAAATCCATCATTGACTGGGAAGAGTACTATGTTAACGAAACGATTCACTTATGGGGAGAACCTGAAAAACAGCTTTTAAACGAGCTTGTTGAACCTGTTCCTCAATTATTTCGTGATGTAGCGAAACAAAAAATTGCAAGTAAAATTGGTGAACTGGCTTTAAAGCGAAATGTGGACTATATTTCACAGGACATTATTATTGAAGGTTATATCAAAGCTACACCAAAACGTGACCATAAATTTTTAATTCAAACGTTACTTGAAAAAAATATCGATATCCAACCTTATGAGGCTCTCTTGGATAAATAAATAACCCTTATACCGCACGAACGGTATAAGGGTTATTTTTGTTGAGCAAATTCACTAATAGATTGTTGCTCATCAAGAAGTGCTTTTTTTAATTTAAGAAATTTAATAAGCATCGCTATGCGCCAACTAATAATCATGCCAAAAGCTAATAAAAAAAACATACTACTTGTTTCTGTAAGAGAAATACTTTGCCCGATGATTAACTTTAGTACTATACGTAAAATTAACAATCCAAATAGAATAAAAATAAAAGCCTTGGAAGGTTTTAAATATATATCTTTTCCCTTAATTTCAAACGTTGAAGTAATAATGAGTAATGTAGAAAAGAGGACACCAACTAACAGCGCTTCAATAACTTTTGACCAGCTTATTTGAAACATAGGAAAGAAAAACATACATGCACCAGTGCTCATAAATAACGGTGGTAACACAATTTTCTTTACTGTTGCTGGCCTTTTCGCAGCCCGAAGTCGAATCATAATCATTAATGTTGCCATCATAAATGCTGCAGCAGTACTGGCTATTGCCCAAAACATTTTGTTCACTCTTTTCTGTTATATATTTTAGCTGATTTATGTATGTAATACTTGATTAATCGTATCCATAACTCGATCTTCATCAAACGGTTTCACAATAAAATCCTTTGCACCTAGTTGGATAGCCTCAATAACCGTTTTCTGTTGTCCCACAGCAGAGCACATTAAAACTTTTGCGTTCGGGTCATGCTTTAAAATCGCTTTCGTTGCTTCAATACCGTTTAACTCTGGCATCGTAATATCCATCGTTACTAAATCCGGTTGTAAGTGGATATATTTTTCTATTGCATCGTTTCCATTTACAGCTTGTCCGACGACCTCATGCCCAGCTCCTTGGAGCATGTTGGATAAGGTAACCCTCATAAATTTTGCGTCATCAACGATTAATACTCTCCCCAACTGGCTGCCCCCTAACTCCACTAATCTGAACGGTCATTTGCAATCGTTAATATAATGGTAAGCGTTACTCCAACAACCGTAAAATAAACTCCTAAATCAAAAATCAATGCAGTTGCTAATTCTACCTTTCCAAAGAAAGGGAAATCAAAGTAGTCAAACCCTTGAGTTAAAAACGGTTTGTCAAAGAAAAATGCACCTACTCCAGATAACGTTGCAATTAATAGTCCAACCGGTACTAAAAGACGGAAGTTAAGCGGAATAATTTTTCGAATTGTGGCGTAGCCGTATGTCATGTACATTAAGACAATGGCAGCTGCTGTCATAAGACCACCTATGAACCCACCACCAGGAGCATTGTGTCCAGCTAGAAACAAGTATACTGAAAAACCTAATAAAATAAAGGCGATTAATGCTGTCGTTGTACGTAAGATTAAGTCATTCGGTTTCAACATGAGCCGATCTCCCTTTCCATATTTATATTAATCATAATATAACGTAACTACCTTAACAACTAACGGTAATTTATTTTTAAAACCCCGTAAATCCAAATAAGTTTGCTAAATAATTCGTAAGAATGCGCATCCAATCAAAAAATAACATAATTCCGAGGAAAATCATAATGTAACCACCGACTGTCACTAACTTAACACTGTTTCGTTTAATCCAGTCCATTTTCCCAATAAAGAACGATAAGAGAAGAAATGGTATAGAAAAACCAAGAGAATAAGCGATCATCAGCGTCAAACCTAACTCTGGATTCGTGTAAGCCATGGCGATAACTGCTCCAAGTATTGGACCTGTGCATGGCGTCCAACTCATAGAGAAGGCCATACCAATGAATGCAGATCCAAGATACCCGGAAGGGCGATGTTTAAAAGATACTCGTCTTTCTTTCAATAAGAATTGAAAGTTGAAGAAACCAATCATGACAAAACCAAAAAACACCATTAAAATGGCACCAAGTTGCCGTATATATGTTTTATACTCAATTAAGAACTCTCCTATAGTATACGTTGCAAAACCAATCATAACAAAAATGGAGGAAAATCCTAATAAAAAGAAAATTGTATGAAGCATGCTTCTCTTTTTCAACAATGCGTTTTCTGATTTTAATTCGTCAACACTCATTCCTGTAATATAAGATAGAAATACAGGGTAAAGTGGTAGCACACATGGGGATATAAATGATAGGAAGCCAGCCCCAAATGCTAAAAATATATTAACTTCTGTCATAAATGTTCTCTCCTTATAAGTCCGTATCGATATACCAACATTTTATCAAATGATGCTTAAGATTCACATTCATGACATTTGACATATTTGTGAACGAGAAGTTAACAAGCAATAATAAATCCTTCTCCAATTGAAGAAGGATTTAATCACTATTTATTATCCATTTGGTTGCTCATGGCACGCATCATTTGTTTGATTTTCTTTTGTGACGGCTTCTGTCCCATTTGCATCATCATCGTGCGAAGCATTTGTTCATTAATTGGAGGGTTTTTCTTCAAGTAGTTCATCATATATTTTCTAGCAATAAAAAACCCTAAGGCAATACCGGCCAATAAAGTAATAATAGCGATTAATACTACCCATAACGTACTCATAATTAAATATTTCCTCCTTCATGTTGTCTCTCATACAGTATAGATGAAGCAACAAGTTATGACAATAGTCGATTTTATAGGATAATCTCCTTTTTTATAGGGGCTAACCAACCATACTGATGGTTATGAACATCCATAACGAAAAAAGACGTATGAAAACCCCGCATATATTCAAAGAGCATTAATTCTGCCTCTTCCATAGAAGAACACAGAATTGTCCATTCTTTTCTATCACATTGAATGGCCATTTGCAAGTTTTGGTGCTCAATACTTATATGATTTATGCCTATATGGACCTTTGCACTTCCCTTCAATTTATCATGTAAATAGCGGGAGATCTTTGCAAATGGAATATCCTTTGTTATAAAGTCAAACTGCCGATTATATGTTTGATCAGCATGCTCCTTTTTATATTCACGTAAAAAAGCATAAAGCAAATCACTTTTATGGAAGTAATGTTTAGCGAACTCTTCCCTTATCCAAAACAACGATAATTGCAACATATGCTCGTCCCTCCTATAAGGGACATTTTAGCAAAGTTTTTTGAAAAGTTTGTCAAAATAGGTCGTTCTAACATTATAAATTTATGACAAAATATTGGCGCTCTACTGAATTACTCAGAAAGCGCCAATATTTCTTTTACTTTATTTTAATAAAGCTTCAACTTTTGACACAACATTTTCCACCGTAAAACCATACTCTGACATAATTTTTTCGCCAGGAGCTGAAGCACCAAAGGTATGAATACCTAAAATATCACCTTCGTCACCTACATACTTTTCCCAGCCTAAAGGAATTGCCATTTCGACAGCTAAACGTTTTTTCACATTTGGTGGTAATACGCTTGCTTTATATGATTCATCTTGTTGTTCAAATCGATCCCAAGACGGCATACTCACAACCGCAGCGTCAATTCCCTTTTCCTTTAGTTGCTCTTTTGCTTGCATAACGAGTTGTACTTCGGAGCCAGTAGCTAATAAAAGAACATCAGCTTCGTCCTTATCACTAGCTGACAGAACGTAAGCACCTTTCTTCACACCGTCCATAGCCTTTTCGCTTGAACCAGGAAGTGTTGGTAAGCCTTGTCTAGTTAATACAAGGGCTGTAGGTTGATCTTCAGATTCGACCGCCAATTTCCATGCCGCAGTTGTTTCATTTCCGTCGGCTGGACGAATAACAGATAGGTTAGGTACTACTCTTAATGACGGTAATTGTTCTACGGGTTCGTGAGTTGGACCGTCTTCTCCTACTGCTATAGAATCATGAGTTAATACGTAAGTAACAGGTACATTCATTAATGCAGAAAGCCTGATTGCCGGACGGAGGTAATCACTAAACACAAAGAACGTACCGCCAAATGTTTTAACGCCACCGTGTAATGCCATTCCATTCATAGCAGCCGCCATTGCAAATTCACGGACACCGTACCATATGTTACGACCAGCGTAATTTGCAGGAGTAAAGTCATCTTCGTCCTTAATCGTTGTCTTGTTTGAACCAGCTAAATCAGCACTTCCACCAATAAAGTTTGGTACATTTTTCGCAATCGCATTTAATGCCTCACCAGAAGATGCACGTGTAGCTAACTTATCTTTTCCTTCAACATATGTTGGTAAATCCTTATCCCAACCTTCTGGAAGTCCACCTTCAATTGCTGTTTCAAACTCTTTTGCTAATTCTGGATATGCTTCACGGTATTTTTCAAGAAGCTCGTTCCATTCACTTTCCTTTTGAACACCATTATTTTGTACCTTTTCTTTAAAATCTTCATACACTTCTTCCGGTACGTGGAATGGTTCATGCTCCCAGCCATAAGCTTCTTTTACGAGTTGTAACTCTTCTTCTCCTAATGGGGCACCATGAGCATCTGATTTCCCACCTTTATTTGGTGAACCATGGCCAATTACCGTTTTCACTTCAATCAATGTAGGCTGTTCAACATTTTCTTTTGCTGCAGCTATTGCGTTGCGTAGTTCATTCACATCTGTTCCATCATCAACGCGTAGTACTTGCCATCCATAAGAATTAAAGCGGCTCTCAACTTTCTCTGAAAAGGAGCGGTCTAAGTCTCCATCAAGAGAAATATCATTAGAGTCATAAAGTACTACTAGTTTTCCTAGTTTTAAGTGACCAGCTAGAGATGCAGCTTCATGGGAAATACCTTCCATTAAGTCTCCATCACCACAAATTGCATATGTAAAATGATCAACTACATTGTACGATTCCTTGTTATATTTAGCAGCTAAAAATTGCTCTGCCATTGCCATCCCTACGGACATAGCAACACCTTGTCCTAATGGACCAGTCGTTGCTTCTACCCCATCAGTATGTCCAAATTCAGGGTGCCCCGGAGTATTTGATCCCCACTGACGAAAGTTTTTCAAGTCTTCGATAGAAACTTGGTACCCAGACAAGTGTAATAGTGAGTATAAAAGCATGGAGCCGTGCCCAGCTGATAAAACGAAACGGTCACGGTTGAACCAGCCAGAATTTTTCGGATTGTGATTCATAAACTCAGTCCATAATGTATAAGCCATCGGTGCTGCACCCATAGGCATACCTGGATGTCCGGAATTTGCTTTTTCAACTGCATCAATGGATAAAGTACGAATCGCATTGATGGACTTTTCTTCAATTTGTTTAGCCATAAACGTAAAACTCCTTTCTTCTTCCATAACAATCATAACAATATAATCCTATACCGAAAATGTACACGAAACAAGTGATTTCACTTTATTTCAATGGCTTTTTTCGATGAAAGCGTTTTAAAAAAACTTATTGAAAGTCTTGTTTATTGTGATATAAATTACCGTTTTTTATTCGAAAAGAAAAACATGCACAATTTGATGTGCATGTTAATGTTTTTTACTATTTGCTTTTTCATTTTTTAATTTTTCCGGTGTAACGTCTGCACCTGTTTCATCTACGACTTTGATCGACTTCAGTTGGTTTTTAAATGATTTTCTCACATTTTGTAAATATTCTTGTCGCAACGTTTGTTGTTCTTCTTTTTCAGTTTGTGTTAAACCTTCGTTTTTTGCTTTATTTGCCAGTGCATTAATTCGCTCTAATTTGTCTTTGGAAAGCATGTATAATTCTCCTTTTATATAGCGTAAAAAAGCAAGTGTCTATTTGAAAGACCCTTGCATCTTAATATGAGTATATATTATCTTTCATTTTGATCGATTTCAAGTAATTGGTGTTCCTTATACCTACGGTGAACGGTCGCCTTTGAAATATTATACCCCATCCCCCTTAATGTTGTTGCAACTTCGGCAAAGGTTAATCCTTTTTGTTTCAACCGAATGACTTCATCAATTGGAAACTGTTTACGCTCCCGACCGTTTGCCCTATTTACGTTCTCTAAATTATGTTGTGGTTGATAACCATTGTTAACCGCTCTCTTCATTCCGCGTTTTATTTTAACATTATGTATTTTTCTTTGATATTCTTCTACAATCGAGACAATTTGTAAGACCATCGAATCGGAATCAGAGATTTGTAACTGTCCATTGTGTGTACCAGTAAAAATTTGAATACCCAATTTCTGCAGTTGGTGAAGCAAAGCAATTTTGGCGTTTCCTCTACCTAACCTTGTTTCATCTTGAATTAATAATGTATCTGCTTGTCCATCAGCAAACCGTTGCAACATTTGAAAAATGCCTTCTCGTTCAACCTGATAACCGCTCTCTCTTTCTTCTATTACATCTATAACCGTAAATCCATATTCCTCAGCTAAATACGTTAATTCTTCTTTTTGTCTCTTCAATGACGTAGTTTGCTCTTCCTTCTCCGTACTAACGCGACAATATATTAGTGCATTCATGGTGACACCTCTTTTTCATGCTTATGCTGTAATCATTGTAAAGTATAGCATGACGATACTTACACCAAATAGAATTAAAAAAGATAAGTCTGTTTTTGAAAGTTTATTAAACATTTTCCATTCCTCCCACAAATAGAACTTTTGTTCGCATCTACATACCATTATATACGAACACTCGTTCTTGTCAATAGAAATTTACGAACGGATGTTTGTATATTTTATACGTACATGCTATAATGCAAGTAATTTAATATATGCACGAGGTGAAAATAATATGACTAAGCTATCAACTAGGCAACAAGCAATTTTAGATTACATACGAGAGCAAGTACTCGAGAAAGGCTATCCACCTTCAGTACGTGAAATTGCCCAGGCAGTTGGACTAGCATCAAGTTCAACAGTTCATGGCCATCTATCTAGACTTGAACAAAAAGGCTATATCCGAAGAGATCCGACAAAACCCCGTGCTATTGAACTATTACTTGAAGATGTAGAACAAACTGCACCGAAGCAGGAAGCAGCTTTCATTCCTGTCATCGGGAAAGTGACAGCAGGTGCGCCAATTACAGCGATTGAAAACATTGAAGAATATATACCAGTACCAAATCATTTATCCCATGATGAAGATGATTTATTCGTTTTAAACATACAAGGTGATAGTATGATAGAGGCAGGAATCCTGGATGGTGATAGAGTTATCGTACGAAAGCAACAAACTGCCCTAAACGGCGAAATCGTGGTTGCAATGACAGAAGAAGATGAAGCAACGGTAAAACGTTTTTTCCGGGAAGAAAACTACATTCGTCTTCAGCCGGAAAACGCTTCTCTTGAACCGATCATCGTTCAAAACGTTGTTATTTTAGGAAAAGTTATCGGTCTATATCGGGAAATTTATTAAAAAACCAAGAAGTCATATGACTTCTTGGTTTTTTACATATCACCATGTCCCTTTTCTACGAATACAATCACATTGTTATTCAAATCAATGGACCTACTTAATATTTTATAACGATTAATTGGCTCGTTTGTTCGATTTAAAAAGTTAGGCTGAATGTTATACTCAATGATTTCATCACATTGCAATACTGAGTCGCGGTCAACATTATCTAACTTTTGAACAAATGTTTCAGTGACCATCAAAACAGAATTCGTATACTTCTTATGGATTTGCTGCCAATTTATACTCATGCTGACTCCTCCCCTCACCACATTATATGGTGCATCCGGGAATTGCTACATTGATACACCGCTACAAAAAACAAAAAATCCTTTCCGCCATTTGCGGGAAGGATTATAGAGAATCTTTGGATTAAAGGGGGAATGGGATTTTTCCAACATAAATATGCCGATTATAGTGCTGAAATATCTTTTGTAAATATAGTGTTTTCCTTCAAAAAATTTAGGCTGACCTCATTAAACTCTTCATACTTTTCAATATTACAAACATGGCCACATTGATTAATCGTATATAACTTCGAAAAATCCTCATTTGCTACATGACGTTTAATCCCTTTTAAGAACATGTAGTCTTCCGCTCCAGAAATATATAATTTAGGTATACGATTTTTTTGTTCATTAAGGCGGCTATATATATAAACAGAGTCCCTAGCAACTTTAGCCCATCGAATATATGAGGCAGCACCTAATTTTTGCGCTTCACGGATAAAAATATCTCTAGACTTCTTATGATTGTTTTTCGGCATGACAATATGAGCAAATAAAACATAGGGAACCATATAAGGTAGTAGTTTTCGAATAGGTGTGGACAATGACAGCCTTCCTACCATCTCTCCCCACTTCAGCCATTTTCCCACACTTCCTGCTAATACCATTGATTTAAACCTGTCGGGACATTGCATTGCCATATACTGCAGAATAATCGTCCCTAATGATACCCCTATAAAATGTGCTCTTTTAATATTTAATGTATTTAAAAGTTCCACAATTAACTGGCATGTTAAAGAGAGGGTATCATCGTCATGGTGAAAGTCAGCAGATACACCATGACCCGGTAAATCAAGGAGCACTAAGTTATAGTGCTCCTTCATTTCATCGATTTGTTTATAAAAGATTTTATGGTTGCCCCCAATACCATGAACGAAGACAATCCAATCTGAATGTACACTTTTCCTGTAAATGTGATAGTTTAATAGATTTTGTTTTTCTTTTTCCATTGTAACCCCATAATTCTTAGCTGTTTTTAGGCATAAGAAAACTGATTTCCCTTTGCAATAATACGCTTGAGCATCGGTTGATCCATATATAATTCACTCTGGTTACTGCTCTTCAATAATTCTTTTGTATTTGCATTGACGAATGTAATGTTTCTTTGCATATAATTATGAAAGATTTTGAGCGGTTCATTAAAAAGCATTTCTTCT
The DNA here is from genome assembly GCF_024259515.1 of Salirhabdus salicampi. Taxonomy (NCBI): domain Bacteria; kingdom Bacillati; phylum Bacillota; class Bacilli; order Caryophanales; family Bacillaceae; genus Salirhabdus; species Salirhabdus salicampi. Next base: position 47,437 of record NZ_JANBWE010000002.1, read on the forward strand.
TTGGTCATCTCTCTATTCAAATCGGTTGAAAGCTCTACGTTATTAAAACCTAAATATGCTTGAACTAGATCAGAAATTAACTGGTTAGTCGGTGGGTTCGGGTTCGTAATATGGTATATCTTGTCCCTTTTCGCATGGACTATTGCTGAACTTAATATATCGACTACATAATTGACCGGAACCAGGTTTTGAGTAGTGTCAGGGTCACATAAAAAATGAAACTTATTATGTTGCAATCTTTCTCTTTTTTCGATTCTACGTTTTAGTAACTCAAAACTTTTTATAATGCCATAAAGTCCAAAACTTGTATCCGCCTCACCCGTATTCGAATCACCAATGATAATAGCTGGTCTAAAGATACTGACAGAAAAAGCATTCCGATATTCAAAAGCAAGATGTTCAGCATGGCATTTACTTTCCTCATAATAGTTTACAAATGTTTTATGAAGCGGGTGTAATTCCTCTAATGCAAATTCATCTTCTCCTAATGTGTAAGCCGTACTTACATAAAAGAATTTTTTTATGTTAATTTTTTTACTAAATTCCAATAATCTTCGTGTACCATTGACATTAATATTAAAGGTTTTTTCTCTATCATTTTGATCAAATGATAAATACGCAGCACTATGGTAAACGGTATCAATTTTGTCTCTTAATAAGCTTGTAAGTTCTTCAGAAATACCTAGATTATCGTCTGATATATCACCTTGTAAAATGAATAAATTGTTACGTAATTTTGGCGATATAGATGAGATTAACTTTTCTCCTTTTTTCTCGTTCCGAATAACAGCAAAGACATGATGTCCATTTTCAAGTAATCTTTTCGTTAGTATTTTGCCAACAAATCCTGTAGCTCCAGTTAGTAAAATATTCATTGGTGATCTCCTTAGTAGAATTCATAGTTGAGATAGTCCATCCTCTTATAACATCAATACTATCAGTGTGCATACCGTTTGTCTAACTAAAATTAATGGAAACAAATAGTTTGGAATCATTGCTGCCGTATTCGAATATCTTCATGAGAGGCTCGAAGAAAGGTGACTTTTAAAACGTTCGTAATTTCGGGAGAGAGTTGACATAGTAAACTTCTAAATTGACACAACTTCCAATAAAAAAATCCTTGGCGCAATGTACGCCAAGGATTTTTTTTACTTAATACTGTTGAATATATTGTTCACGTTCCCAAGGGTGTACTTGTGTACGGAACATATCCCACTCAATTTCTTTTGCTTCTATAAAGTGTTCAAATAAGTGTTCACCAAGTGCATTAACAAGAACTGGATCTTGTTTTAGCAATTGAAGTGCATCATATAATGTCGCTGGTAAATCTTGAATTCCATTTCTTTCTCTCTCTGCTTTATCCATTACATAAATGTTACGATCAACAGGAGTTGGTGCATCAAGATTATTTTCAATTCCATCTAGTCCTGCTGCTAGCATAACGGATATTGCTAAATAAGGATTAGCTGCAGGGTCTACACTACGAACTTCAATTCGTGTACCTACTCCTCTAGATGAAGGAATACGAATTAATGGACTTCTGTTACGACCAGACCAAGCAACATAACATGGTGCTTCGTAACCTGGTACTAAACGTTTGTATGAGTTAACAGTTGGGTTTGTCACAGCTGTAAAGCTTGTTGCGTGTTTAATAATACCAGCAATAAACTTATATGCAGAGTTACTTAATTGCTCTTCTCCATTTGGATCAAAAAAGGCATTTTCACCATTTTTAAATAATGACATGTTAGCGTGCATTCCAGAACCGTTTACGCCAAATAGTGGCTTCGGCATAAATGTTGCATGAAGACCATGCTTACGAGCAATTGTTTTAACAACTAATTTGAACGTTTGAATGTCATCACAATGTTTAAGTGCATCAGCGTATTTAAAGTCAATTTCATGTTGACCAGGTGCAACTTCGTGGTGAGAAGCTTCAATTTCAAAACCCATTTCCTCTAATTCAAGCACGATGTCACGGCGGCAGTTTTCCCCAAGGTCAGTAGGAGCTAAGTCAAAGTATCCACCTTTATCGTTTAATTCCATCGTTGGTTCGCCACGCTCATCTAATGTGAAGAGGAAAAATTCAGGTTCTGTTCCAATGTTGAATTTGCTAAAGCCAAGCTCTTCCATTTTCTTCAAGTTTTTCTTTAAGTTATAACGTGGGCAACCTTCAAATGGAGTACCATCTGGATTATAAATGTCACAAATGAATCGTGCTACTTTCCCTTTCTCAGATGTCCAAGGAAAAATAACAAATGTATCAAGATCCGGATATAAGTACATATCTGATTCTTCAATACGTACAAATCCTTCGATAGAAGAACCATCAAACATCATTTGATTGTCTAGTGCTTTGTCTAACTGACTTAATGGAATTTCCACGTTTTTAATGGTTCCTAATAAATCAGTGAATTGTAGACGAATAAACTTTACATTCTCCTCCTGAATTCGGTTTTTTACTTCCTCTTTAGTAAATTTTGTCCCCATTTTATAATCCTCCTATGTGTTTTAATGGAAGAATCGTGATAACTCTCCCTGGATTAACGAAGTTTTATTATGTTTGCCAGCTTGCATTAAGTCTTTCCGCAACATTTCTCTTAACTCTTTGTCGGATAGATCTCTTCGTTCTTCTACAATCACTTCTTCTTTTTGTTGTGCCACACTGTTTTGCTTCTCTTTCATTTCAAACATCGCTTTAATACCAGCTAAGTTTACCCCTTTGTCGATTAAATCTTTGATCTCAAGTAATCGATCGACATCATTGAAAGAAAAAAGCCTGCGATTACCTTTCGTTCTTGCTGGTTTAATAAGCTCGTGTTCTTCATAATACCGTATCTGTCTTGCTGTGAGCTCAGTTAATGAAATCACGATGCTAATTGGAAAGAGAGGCATTGAGCGACGACCTTCATCACTCATTTGTAACACCCCCAAATCTTTACTATATTCACATTATATATAATGTCTCACTTTCTGTCAACACATGTTAGGAAAGTTAACATTAATTGATAAAAAAGAAAGAACAGTTTGATTTTACTGTTCCTTCTGAGTGAATTTTTAAACATGTTTGATTGGCCTAATGGATTTCAGCGCCGAAATAACTGCAATTTTTACATGTTCGTACGTTAATCCCCCTTGAACATATGCGGTATACGGTGGACGAATCGGACCATCGGCAGTAAGTTCTAGACTTGCACCTTGGATAAATGTACCTGCAGCCATAATAACTTCATGGTCATATCCCGGCATATCACTAGGATATGGACAAACGTGTGAGTTAACCGGCGAAGCTTTTTGAATAGCCTGACAAAATTGGATCATTGATTCAGGATCATGAAAGGTTACAGACTGAATTAAATCCGTTCTCTTATCGCTATAGGACGGGTTCGTATGATAACCTAATCGTTCTAGCATACATGCAGTAAAGATTGCACCTTTTAATGCTTCTCCTACTACATGGGGAGCTAAAAATAATCCTTGATACATATCCTGAAGTTGATTTAATGAAGCACCTACCTCTTTCCCTAAACCTGGGGACGTTAACCGGTTCGCACATAGTTCGATTAAGTCTTTACGACCAACAATGTAACCACCTATTTTCGCTATTCCTCCACCGGGGTTCTTGATTAAAGAACCTGCCATTAAATCTGCACCAACATCTGTTGGCTCTAATTTTTCGGTAAATTCTCCATAACAGTTATCAACAAAAATTATGCAATGGGGGGAGATTTCTTTTACAAAACGTATCATTTCTTTTATTTCGTCTACTGAATAAGATGGCCTGTTATCATATCCTTTCGAACGTTGAATGCCAATTACCTTCGTCCGATTGGATATCAGTTTTTGTACCGATTCAAAATCAACGGAGCCATTTTCTTTCAAGGTAGCTTCTTTATATGAGATATTATAATCATATAATGAACCAGTATCGGTACTATCATTACCTACAATTTTTTGTAAAGTATCATATGGCTTTCCCGTCATATACAACAACTCATCGCCAGGACGCAAAACTCCATAAAGTGATGTGGAAATGGCATGGGTTCCAGATACAATTTGCGGTCGTACGAGTGCATCTTCAGTCCGAAATATATCCGCGTATACTTTCTCCAAGACATCTCTACCCAAATCATCGTAACCATAACCAGTGGATTGTTGAAAATGGGTGTCGCTCACCTTATTTTGTTGAAATGCCTGCAACACTTTATGTTGGTTATATTCTACAATTCTTTTTACATATTGATGCTGTTCTGCAACCATTGTTTCGATTTGTTCTGCTAATTGTTCATAGGTATAGTCCATGCTTAATTTATTGCTCCTTTTCGTGAATGAATTGATAAACAGGGTGGTTTGGGTTCACATACCCTTCCAATACAAACGTGTTTTCATGTTCATCAAAAGTTTGACCAATAACAATTGTTTCGTTTTGTAGTTGGTTTAATAATCTTCCCTCATCCGGATTTACCTTTTTCTGATAATATTTCCATTGTGTTTGAATGACTTTTTCAATTTCTGTTTGTAATCGATCAATGTCATGCTCATTTAATGCACTAATTTTAATAAACGGATAAGAATTCGGGACAAAATCAATCATTTTATCCTCTTTATTGTACACCGTTAAAGTCGGAATTTGATCTGCGTTAAGTTCTCTTAATAATTGATTCACCGTCTTCTCATGTTGATGATAATTTGGATTCGAACCATCTACAACATGTAAAATAAAATCCGCCTCTGACACTTCCTCTAATGTCGAACGAAAGGCCGCTACGAGTGTAGTAGGAAGATCTTGGATGAAACCAACTGTATCAGAAATAATTGCTGAAAAACCACCCGGAAGTTGTATTTGTCTTGTTAATGGATCTAATGTAGCAAATAGCTGATCTTCCTCTAATGTCTCACTGCTCGTTAAACGATTAAAAATCGTAGATTTTCCTGAATTGGTATACCCTACAAGCGCAATTTGAAATACTTGATTATCTTTTCTTCGTTTACGATAGTGTCCTCGTTGATTCACTACATTCGCAAGGTGACGTTTGATTTCTGTAATACGCCTTTGAATATGTCGACGATCTGTTTCCAACTTCGTTTCACCAGGACCTCTTGTACCAATTCCCCCACCTAAACGGGAAAGTTCCGCTCCTTTCCCGTGTAAACGTGTTAATAAATATTGCATTTGCGCTAACTCAACTTGCAACTTCCCTTCTCTTGTATTCGCTCGTTGAGCAAAAATATCTAATATTAATTGCGTTCTATCAATAACGCGTACTTGTAAATGATCTGTTAAATTCTTTAATTGACCAGGTGAAAGTTCATCATTGAATACAACAACGTCAATATTTAAGGCATCAACATCCGCCTTAATCTCCTCAATTTTTCCTTCGCCAAAATAAATAGCTGGGTGAATTCTTGACCGTTTTTGAGTGACGGTTTTCACAACATGGCCTTTGGCTGTATTCGTAAGTTCATGCAATTCTTGAACTGATGTTTCAAATTGATCTTCGTTTTTACCTTTAATAAGGCAGGCTGCTAAAAGTACACGTTCCTTGTTCTCCATACTTCTACTCCTTCAATTACGTTTTCGTTTCTGAAAAGATTAAATCGTCTCTTGTAATATAAGTTAAATCAGATACTGAGTATTTCTTCATCGCTACTACACGTAATGCTTGACGTCGAATTGATTGCTCAATTACATTTCGGACGTACCTACCATTTGAGAAGTCAGAAACATAACTAGTTTTCATTTCCCATAAATGGTTACGCAATTTTGCTTTAGCTTCATTAGATAGCCGATATTGTTTTTGTTCAGTAATAATGTGTGCAATTTTCATTAACTCATCAACAGTATAATCACGGAAATCTACAATAATTGGGAAACGTGATTTTAATCCTGGATTCAAATATAAGAACCGTTCCATTTCCTCCGGATAACCAGCAAGGATCAGCACGAAATCTTGATGGTGATCTTCCATATGTTTGACAAGTGTATCAATGGCTTCTTTTCCGAAATCTTTATCTCCGCCTCGAGCTAAAGAGTATGCTTCGTCTATAAATAATACTCCACCTAAAGCCTTTTGGATTAAGTCACGTGTTTTTTGAGCGGTATGACCTATATATTCACCAACGAGATCGGCACGCTCCGCCTCAATGAAGTGTCCTTTAGATAACAAATTCATCTGGTGAAATAAGCTCGCAATTTTGCGAGCAATGGTCGTTTTACCTGTTCCAGGATTTCCTTTAAATAACATGTGAAGCATTTGATGTTCAGTCTTTAAACCAGCTTCCTTACGTTTTCGATTTATCATTACATTTGCGTAAATTTCTTTTATTGTATGTTTTAACGGGTCAAGGCCAATGAACGAAGCAAACGCTTCATCAATAAAAGCAAAGTCTTTTTCCCGATTCAGGTCAGTGGAAACAGATTTCTCTTCATGATGTTGCCGATCCTGTTCCTGCAATATGATGTTGATCTGCCCTTTTTTTCGCGTTTGTAAATCCATGTTTTTCACCCCTTATCTCTACCCATACTATACGTAGTAAATAGGGAGAACGTGACAAACGCCTATAGCAGACAGCTGATTCATTAAAAAACGGATGCTAAGGCATCCGCAGTTTAACTCATTATTCTTTATCAAGTGTAATGTTTTGGGATGGTGCAAACGTTGAAATTGCATGTTTAAAAATAAGCTGTTGCTTACCATCTGTCTCAAGCAATACAGTAAAATTATCGAATGATTTCACAAGACCGCGCAGTTGAAATCCATTCGTTAAGAAAACCGTTACTTGTACCTTATTCTTTCGTATTTGATTTAAAAATTGGTCTTGAATATTTACAGACTGTCCCATGTCATTTCCTCCTCTATTCTATCTATTATTCAGTATTTCGTGATTTTTCCTAGCAATCCTTCTAAATCTTGCAAAATTGTTGAAAAAGTTTTATGAGCCGTTTGTTCTGAAATAGGGTACCAATGGATGTTCATTTTATTACGAAAATATGTATATTGCCGCTTTGCATAGCGACGGGAATTTCTTTTTAACGTATCGACAGCTTCCTGTAATGGAATCTTTCCTTCGAAATAAGGGATAAACTCTTTATACCCGATACCTTGCATTGATTGTACATTATGTAACCCTTGATCATAAAGCCTCTCCACTTCTTGTAGAAGCCCCTCTTCCATCATACTATCTACCCGACGATTAATCCGATTATACAACTCTTCACGCTCCATTTGTAAACCAATTAAAATAGGGGTGTATGGAGAATTTTGTTTTTGATGCTCATGTAATTCTGACATTGTCATTCCGGTTTTTTCGTATATTTCAAGGGCCCGAATAACACGACGTACATTGTTAGGGTGGATTTTTCTTGCTTGTTCAGGATCCACTTTAGCTAAACGTCTATGTATATGGTCAATTCCCTTTTCTTCTAACTCTTCTTCCAGTTTTTCGGTGAAACTTTCATCTCTTTTCTCTTCTGAAAATTGAAAGTCGTATAATACTGATTGAATGTATAGTCCAGTTCCACCTGCAATTATCGGAAGCTTATCCCGCTCATTAATGTCCTTAATATAATTTTGGACCATGAGTTGAAAAGAAGCGACCGAAAATGACTCACTCGGTTCAAGGATATCAATCATGTAGTGTGGAATTCCTTCCATTTCTTCGGGCTTCACTTTCGCCGTTCCAATGTCAAGACCTTTGTAAATTTGCATGGAATCCCCACTAATGACCTCACCATGAAACCTTTTTGCTATTTCAATACTTAATTTCGTTTTACCAACAGCTGTAGGACCTACAACTGCTACAACTGGAATCTTCATTATGTTAATCTCCTACACACACTACATTATGTTTACTATGGTCAATTTGAATTTTTATTATACATGATTTTCTATATTATGCAAAATTTCTATGTTTCATTTCAAGTTTCGGTAAAAACAATACACAAATAACCCCAATTGTTGTTAATAATCCATAAAACAAATACGTTATATAAATGTTATAAACATCCATAATGATTCCACCTAAAATCGAACAAAACCAACAACCAAGTCCGTTTCCTGCTGCTGAGTAAAATGAAACAGCGGTAACTTGGACACTTTTCGGTGATATCATTTTTACATATTGAAGTGCCGCTGGAATAAATAAACCTATTGAAAATCCTTGCATTACTGCTGTCGCAAACACAACCCATTGTGGTGGTTCAATAAAGTATAAATACCACCTTAGCCCAGATACTATGGCAGCTAAAAGAATGATTTTAATAATACCAGCCTTGTGAATGAATGCATCCGCATATCGCATAAATGGCACTTCACTTCCCGCCATTAATAAAAATGCAATTCCAATACCAGCCATTGTTGCACCGAGAGATTCAAAAAATAAACTAAAATAGAAATTGTTAGCATAGATTGGTCCGAACACAAAAAACGTCACAAATAAAAATAAAATGTAATGAGGGACAGTAATTAATTTTTTCAATCCTGTACTTAACTTAGCCCCAATGTACGATTCTTTTTGCTGAGGTATTTGATAAGCGAAATACGTCGCTATCGTTAGTGCCAGCGCAAAAATCAAGAAAATATAAACGGAACCGAAAAGTTCGGAAATTTTCCCAACGACTAATACAGAGACAGAGAATCCTACTGCCCCCCACAATCGTAGAGTTCCATAACTTGTAGATTGATGTTGATGCACAAAACTCGTAACTAAACTATCGGATATAGGCACAATCGCACTCTGGAAAAAAGCCACTGAAATGGCCACAATGAATATCCAAATATAACTCGTATTAATCAGGTAGGCCAAACCACATATGCCAGTTAAAAAAACAGTAATCGTTAAAACGAGTTTGGGTTTCCGAGTATAGTCACAGATGATCCCCCAAAACGGTTGAGAAATAATCATAATAATCGGCCCAACAGACATAATTGTGCCAATTTGCCCTCCTGTTAGGAGTGCCTCATTTTTTAAATATAATGTTAATAAGGAAAATAGACCGCCGAAACTAAAAAATACAAAAAAATAAAAGATGCTAATTGCCCATGTTGTTTTCAAGATGTCTCCTCCATCCGTAAAAGAAAGAACCGATTTCACCTCATAATGAGTAATAAAATCGGCTCAAGCACTATTGAAATTAAAGTTTCGTTTTGCCTTAACTATGATTTTACGTTCTATATTATAGCATGTTTTAACCGTATATATATGAAATATTCCTACTACATGACACGTTTAAACATTTTTTCTAACTCATATTGAGAAAACGATACAATAATTGGGCGTCCATGGGGACATGTAAACGGATCGAAACACGTTCTTAAATCGTCCAACAATTGCACCATATCCTCATGTTTCAAATAATGGTTAGCTTTAATCGAACGTTTACACGCCATTAAAATGGCAGCCTCTTCCCGCAACTTTTTTAGATCGATCTTTTGGTATTCGAGAACTTGTTCAACCATGTCGCGGATAAGTCCTTCTTCTTCCCCCTTCGGTAACCATTGAGGGTGTGAACGAATGATAAATGTGTTATCTCCAAACGGTTCAAAGAACAATCCGACTTTCCGTAATTCATCCATATATTGCTCAACAAGTATTGCTTCTTGTTTAGAAAATTCAAACGTTAACGGAACGAGCAGCTCTTGCAGTTCCTCCTCAACATAGCCTACCTTTTCCCGAAAAAATTCATATTTTATACGTTCTTGTGCTGCGTGTTGGTCAATAATGTACAACCCATCTTCGTTTTGGGCTAAAATGTAGGTCCCGTGTAGTTGTCCAATCGGATAAAGGTCAGGAATACGGGGTTGTTTATTTTGAGTAAAACCGTTTTCTTCCTCCACGAATTGTTCGGACATAGGTTCATCAGTTAGTGCGGGCACATTCGGTTGTTCTTCTATGTTGCGGGAGTGGCCGTGATGTTGTTTTTCAACATCATCGAGAACAAAAGATTGTTTCTCTTTTACGTCTGGAACATCCCTCGTTTGCACCTCATAAAAGCTTCGGTCTGGTTGATGCCTTACTGTTGAATTCGAAAATGTCATCGATGACTGATATGCCTCTTCTTTTTGTTTCCTTGTTGCTGTACCTGCAGGGATGAGAATTTCCTTTTTCAAAGTTTGTTTCACACCCTGTTCAATAGCATCGAACAGTTCCTTTTCCTTACTAAAACGGACTTCTAATTTAGCAGGATGTACATTCACATCAACTAACACCGGGTCCATTTCAATATTCACAACAGTTACCGGGTACCGCCCAATTGGCAACAGCGTATGGAAGGCTTGTAATATTGCTTTATTAATAATGTGACTTTTAATAAATCTACCATTAATAATCGTAGACATATAGTTGCGATTTGATCTGGTCACTTCCGGTTTGGCAACAAATCCTTGAATTGTAAAGTCAAGAGTTTCATTATGAACAGGTAACATTTGACGCGCTGTATTTACCCCGTATATTTGGGCAATCACTTGTTGTAAGTTACCATTTCCATTTGTTTGAAACAGTTTTCTATCATTATGAATACACTCGAACCGAATATTCGGGTGGGAAAGTGCCATTCGATATAATACATCTGTAATGTGACCTAGTTCGGTGTGTATCGTTTTCATATACTTTAAGCGTGCTGGTGTATTATAAAACAAATCTTCTACGACTATTTCTGTCCCTTTTCTAGCGTCACTTTTATCCTTTTTCTGTACTTCTCCACCATGCAATGTAATCATTGTTCCAGCCGATTGACCTGTTGACGTTCTTAACTTTAGCCGACTTACGGATGCTATACTCGCTAGCGCCTCTCCTCGAAAACCTAGTGAACGAACACGGAATAAATCTTCTTCCGTTTTTATTTTACTTGTTGCATGCCTAAAGAAGGCACGCTCACAGTCATCCGCCGACATGCCATCACCATCGTCTGTAATTTTAATGACTGATAAGCCTGCTTCTTGTAATTCCACTTTGATCCACTTACTGTTCGCATCAATACTATTTTCTACTAATTCTTTCACGACGGAAGCAGGTCGCTCTACCACTTCACCTGCAGCAATTTTATTGGCTAAATGTTCATCCATTAATTGAATTTTTCCCATTGTGCTTCCTCCTTCCATCATGATTTAACAGACTTTTGCAATGTATATAAAAGATTCATAGCTTCCATTGGTGTCATTTCTAGTAAATTTAATTCCTTTAACGTCTTAATCACTTCATGATGCTCTGTAGCTGGCTCATTTCCTCTATCCCTGTCAAGGAACAAGTCGAGTTGAAATTGCTCACTTTGACTTGGTTGACCTTGTTCGGGCGTATCCTTTTGTTCAAACTGTTGTAATACCTCATACGCACGGTTAATTAATTCCGGAGGCATATTCGCCAATTTTGCAACATGTATGCCGTAACTTTCATCTGCTGCACCTTTTTCAATTTTGTGAAGGAACACGACTTTGCCTTCATACTCTTCAGCTTTTACATGGACATTTTGTAATTTTTCTAATGTATCTTCTAATGATGTTAACTCATGATAATGGGTAGAAAACAGCGTTTTTGCATGAACTCGATCATGTAAATATTCTACAATCGCTTGTGCTAGGGACATCCCATCATATGTGCTTGTACCTCTCCCAATTTCATCAAGTAAGATTAGACTTCGCTCTGTCGCTTTGGCAATTGCATTATTCGCTTCCAACATTTCCACCATAAACGTACTTTGGCCGGCTACAAGATCATCGGCTGCACCAATTCGCGTAAAAATTTGGTCAAAGATTGGAAGAGTAGCTCGTTGGCATGGTACAAAACAACCCACTTGCGCCATCACCACTGTTAAAGCTAATTGTCGCATGTACGTACTTTTCCCGGCCATATTAGGCCCCGTTATGAGCATAATATCTACGTGCTCATTCATCACAATATCGTTCGGAACAAAAGTGTCATCCTGCATCACTTGTTCAACAACTGGATGACGCCCTTCTACAATGTTTAAATTTCGTGAGTTAGTAAATTCCGGCTTCGTATACCGGTTTTGCTCACTTACTTCAGCAAAGCTTTGCAGCACATCTATTTCACTAATAATTTGCGCAAGTTGCTGTAATTGTGGAATAAACTCTTTCACTTGATCCCTAATTTCAACAAATAATTCGTACTCCAACTCCACACTTTTCTCTTCAGCCTCCATAATAAGAGCTTCTTTCTCTTTTAGTTCAGGTGTAATGAATCGTTCTGCATTACTTAATGTTTGCTTCCGTTCATATCGACCTTCAGGTAGTGAGTGGAGGTTTGCTTTTGTTACTTCAATGTAATAGCCAAACACTTTATTATAGCCAATTTTTAATGACTTGATACCTGTCGCATGTTTTTCTTGCTGTTCTAACTGTGCAATCCACTGTTTTCCATTTTTTGAAGCATAGCGGTAATCATCTAGGCGACCATTATAACCAGATTTTATAAGGCCTCCTTCTTTAATAGAAATTGGTGGATCCTCATGAATGCTATCTTCAAGAAGCTTCTTTAATTCAGGTAAAGAATCAATGTTTACACCGAGTTCCTGTAGTTCCTCCTGCTGGAACTTTTGCAGGGTCTCTTTAATGATAGGCACATTCGCTAACGACTTCTTCAATTGGATTAAATCTCGTGCATTTACGTTCCCGAAAGATACTCGACCTGATAGTCTTTCAAGATCATAGACTTGCTGTAGTGCCTCACGTAATGCTTCTCGTTCAAAGAAACCATTCATTAATCCTTCAACTTGGTTGAGACGTTTTTCAATTGCACTTTTAGAAAGCAATGGGCGATCTAACCATTTTTTTAACATACGAGAACCCATAGCTGTAACCGTTCTATCTAAAACCCAAAGTAACGATCCCTTTTTCCCTTGTTTCCGAATCGTTTCCATTAACTCTAAATTTCGCTTCGAATACATATCTAGTTTCATATATTGTTTCAATTCAATATACGAAACAGGTTGAAGATGGCTTAAGGAACGTTTCTGTGTACGCCAAATATATTGAAACAAACGACCAAACCCATTAATCAATTCCTGCTGTTGAATCGAATTAACTAAATGTAAGTACTGTGAAGGGATGTCCACTTCATCCTCATAAGAAATGGTAACATCAAGTCTCGTCTGTAATGTTTCTACCTCTTGATCATTCATATTAGCAGGTACGACAATCTCCTTTACGGGGCGATTGTATAACTCACTAATAACCGCATGAATACCATCGTCTATTTTGGCTACACTATTTTCTCCAGTTGATAAATCATTATAGGCAATAACAAAAAGACCTTCCGCGACTGGCGATAACGAGGCGATATAATTATTTTCCCGTTCATCGAGCATGCTCCCTTCCATTACCGTACCAGGAGTTATCAATTGTACAACTTCTCGCTTTACGACACCTTTCGCTTGTTTTGGGTCTTCCACTTGTTCACAAATAGCTACTTTATAACCTTTATTTACCAATGTCTTAATATAATTTTCGGCTGAGTGATAAGGTATACCGCACATCGGAATGCGTTCATCTCCACCATCTCGGCTTGTTAATGTTATTTCTAATTCTTGGGATGCTTTTAAAGCATCATCAAAAAACATTTCATAAAAGTCTCCTAAACGGAAAAATAAAAATGCTTCTTTATATTGAGATTTTATTTTTAAATATTGCTCCATCATAGGTGTGCGCTTTGCCATTATAAATTTCACCTAGCCCTTAACGGTTATTATTTCGTCTATTATTATATCACAGTCATCTTTCTGCTGAAAAAACAGAAAAAAACCTGGCAATTACGCCAGGCTTTGTCATTAGTGGTCACTACTACTTTCTTCGCTGGATGAAACATCAGGGTTTAAATCTGCTAATTCAGCTTCTAAACGATCGTAATCATAGTCATCATGATCTTTTCCGTGTGGGTCTAATTTAACATACATTTTTGTTTCTCCAATTACTTCTACAACGAATTCCCTTTCGATTTCACAAACAATTCGGTTTCCATTGCTGGAAATTTCACACTCAATACAGTTTGGTTGTTGAACCACTTTTGCTATAACATCTAATTCATCAGAAATACAATGCTCATCTTTCATCAAGAGAGGAATTTTATCTGTGTACGTAACTTTATCGGATACAACTTCTGTTTTGGTATTATCACTGTAAGAATACCATACATTAATATCGTAACTTCCTGATACTTCTACGAAGTCCCCTCTTTTTTTCGCGCTGTATTTATGATTGATAACCCAACACCCCAAAATTGATGTTGGACGATGTAAAGGAGTTACGGTATGAGAAGCTTCCGTAAACTTTTTGCCTTTCCCGCAAACGGCTTTTGTAATGATTTGACGAGAATTTTTATCAAACAATGTTGCTACCTCCTCCAAATGAATTCCATGATATATTATTCAAGGCATACGCCCGAAGTGCATCATGTAGTAAAGTTTAATAACTATTTAGTAGAGATATCCGTCTAATAAATATTATGCTTTGGCCTATAGATGTGTGTATCATCAAAGCTAGGAAAAAACAAAAAACCTACATCCATTTTTAAAAATGGCATGTAGGCTTTTAACATTTGTATGATTTAATGACAGGAAGGTGAATGCTGCTTAGCCGAACCCGTTTCTCCACCAAGAACGTCTCCACCAGTTGAGCGGATTACTTCATTTGTCACTTCTCTAGCAATCGTATTTGTAATCATTTGTAAAATGTCGTTAATGATTACCTGACTGTCTTTAAATTCCGCTACTACTGGTATATTATCTAACTCATCCTGAAGCCGGTTTAACTCTGCTTCCACCTTTTTTAACGCTTCATGCTTCCCATAATGCTGGAAGTTAACCGCCTGCTTTTGTAAAGCTTTAATACGTTTAATTAACCCTTGAACTTTTTCATTTTCATTAAGCTTTTCTTCCAATTGTTTAAAACGATCAATTTCTTCAATGTTGGCCAGCATTTTTGCAAGCTTTTCCGCTTCTTCGACCACTTGTTTTCTTGTATATTGTCCCATATTAATTCACCTCTACTGCTTCTTCGACCATTTCACCATCAAGTGTCCACGTTTTTGTGTTTGTCACTTTCACTTTTACAATTTTTCCGATGGCAGATTTTGGTCCTTTAAAGTTTACAAGCTTTTGTTTTTTTGTATAACCTGCTAACACGTCTGGATTATTCTTGCTTTCTCCTTCAACAAGAACTTCAACAATTTCCCCTTTAAACTTCTCCAAAGCTTCACGAGATTGCTTATTCACTAATTCATTTAAGCGATATAGACGTTGCTTCTTCACATCCATTGGTACGTTATCCTGCATTTTAGCAGCTGGTGTACCTTCACGTGGAGAATAAATAAATGTGTATGCTCCTTCAAATCCAACTTCCTCCACAAGTGTCATTGTGTCTTCGAACTGTTCGTCCGTTTCATTTGGAAATCCCACAATGATGTCAGTAGTTAAAGCAACTCCAGGGATAGCTTCTTTAATTTTGCGAACAAGCTCTAAGAAACGCTCACGTGTATATTTCCGTGCCATTAATTTTAGTACTTGTGAGTTACCAGATTGTACCGGCAGGTGAATATATGGCATTAAGTTTCCACCTTTAGCCAGGACCTCAATTAGGCGATCATCGAAGTCTCTCGGATGAGATGTTGTAAAACGGACACGTGGAATGTCAATTTTACGAATTTCATCCATTAAGTCTCCAAGCCCATATTCCATATCGTCAAAATCTTTTCCATACGCATTTACGTTTTGTCCAAGCAGGGTAACTTCTTGGTATCCTTGTGCAGCTAGGTGACGAACCTCCTGAATAATATCTTCCGGTCGTCTACTTCTTTCTTTACCACGTGTGTACGGAACAATACAGTACGTACAGAATTTGTCGCATCCATACATAATGTTGACCCATGCTTTTATCTTTCCTTCACGTTTTTTCGGAAGGTTTTCAATAATGTCACCTTCCTTAGACCATACTTCTACAACCATTTCTTTTCCGAACATCGCTTCTTTCACGAGTTGTGGTAAACGGTGTATATTGTGTGTACCGAAAATTAAGTCAACGTGTTGGTGCTTTTGTAAAATTCGATTTACTACCGATTCCTCTTGGGACATACATCCACATACACCAATAATTAAATTAGGATTCTCTAATTTTAACGGCTTCAAGTGACCAATTTCTCCAAACACTTTATTCTCCGCATTTTCACGAATTGCACAAGTGTTTAACAGAATAATATCAGCCTCTTTTGCCTCGGTTGTAGATTCATAACCTAGTTCCGTTAGCATTCCAGACATAACTTCTGTATCATGTTCATTCATTTGACAGCCGTAAGTACGAATCAAAAATTTCTTCCCTTTACCAATTCCTTTAACATCGTCAGGAATTTGGTAACCTTCATATTTTACTTCTTCTTTTCCACGCTTCTTTGCTTGCTTTAAATCCGGTGGTTGGTATGTCGTTTGAAAGTATTGCATAAAATCTTCAGATGATTTTTGTTTTAATCGGTCAAGGTTTTCCTTTTCGGATTTTACGTCCGCTGGATTTCCTTGTTTTATTTGCGTCATTTCTTTCCGTTGTTGTTCATTCATCGCGAAGGCTCCTTTCTTCTCGTATCATATCTAACTGTAATATTATAGCAAGGATAAACCAAAAAAGAAAATCGTTTCATAATATCGTCACTATTTTTCATATTACTCTTGAGAAGCAATAACTACTTCTCTTTATGGTGAACCGGACAACCCTTATCATCACATTTTCCAACAGGTACGACGTTTCGGTTTTTCGCAATCCATCTATAAACGATATGACCCACCCGTAATTTAATAAAAAGATGAAGAATGGGTGCCAGCATGCGGTAACGGGGAACTCTTCTAGCAATCTGTAAAATGGTCTCAATTCCTGCATAGACCTTACTAGTTTTCGGTTCCATGCTATAAATTTGTTCGACTACATCTTTCCCGCCTAGACCATATCGCTCTATAACCCCATCGTCTCGAAAACTTGTAAAATGAACAAGTTTATGCTGGTCCCACTTTTCGATATTTTGCCTTGCTTTTTGGCATAGAGGGCACCAGCTATCATAAAATACAATTAAATCTTCCTTCATGAACCGTTCTCCCACCTTTCCACCTTTACCGTTGTTACTATTATTAACCTTAGACAATGAGAGAAAACATATCAACTTAAGGGATTTCTATCCGTATTGCTTGTCGATTCTTACCGGAAAAAGGCAGATCAACATTCTTTTTGCGCTTTCCCCGGAAATAGGCCATAAAAAAGCTAGCTTGTTAAAAGCAAGCTAGCTTTTTCTTTACATAAATTCCGCAATCAGTTCGTCAAACTTTTGTTGATCTAATTGAAGGTCCGAGTCTTTTAATGGCTGTTCAGCGTATCCAGATACAAGTTCTTGATAAGACTTTTTCTCTTTATCCTCGTATATAATACCTGTCACGAGACTATTATGTTCCATCAACGTTTTCATCGCGGCAGCACGATCATGTCGATCATAATCGTCAACATCAGAAAGTTTCACTAAGTTTTCTTTAAACCAGTCGTATGTGTTGATTTTGTTATACGTTACACATGGACTAAAGACATTAATTAAAGAGAAACCTTTATGCTCAATCCCTTTTTCTATAATAGCTGTTAAGTCCTTTAAATCACTTGAAAAGCTTTGGGCAACGAATGAGGCTCCAGATGATAGTGCCATTTCCATAATGTTTACCGATGATTCAATCGAGCCTTCCGGTGTACTTTTCGTCTTAAATCCGAACTCACTTCGTGGCGATGTTTGCCCTTTTGTTAACCCGTATACTTGGTTATCCATAATGATATAGGTAATATCAATATTTCTACGAATAGCATGTATGGTATGCCCCATGCCAATCGCTAGACCGTCCCCATCACCGCCAGCGGCGATTACCGTCATATCCCGATTGGCCATTTTCACACCTTGTGCGATTGGTAAAACTCTACCGTGAATTCCATGAAAACCGTAAGTGTTAATATATCCTGATATACGGCCGGAACATCCAATCCCCGATATGACTGCTAAATCTTCAGGTTCTAGGCCAACGTTAGCAGCTGCTCGCTGCATCGCAGCCTGAACGGAAAAATCTCCACAACCTGGGCACCAGTTTGGTTTTACATTATTACGGAAATCTTTAAACGTTGCCATTTACAACAACTCCTTGCATTACTTCTTTGTATAGTTCACCCGGTAAAAATGGGGTACCGTCATACTTCAAAATGCTTTCGAATTTGTCATGGTAACCGACGTTCATTTTCATAATATTCGCCAGTTGACTCGTTGCATTATGTTCGACGACAACCACTTTTTTCGCCTTTTCTACTAACCCCTTCACCTCTTCTGTTGGGAACGGATGGATTAGTCGAATGTGTGCATGATTTACTTTTAATCCGTCTTTTTCTAAACGTTCCATAACCTCTTCAATAACACCCCGTGTGGATATATAGCCGACAAACAAAATATCTGGTTCATCATAATTTGTCTTTTTATAAACGGGTGTATGGAAACGATCTGGTAGATCACGTAATTTCCGTAAGCGTTTATCCATTTGATTTTTACGGTTATCTGGTTTTTCCGAAGGTTTCCCCGTCTCGTCATGTTCTACACCAGTAACATGGTAAATACCATTTTTCGTCCCTGGTAATATCCTTTGTGATACGCCATCCTCTGTCACTTCATAACGTTTGAAATATTCTCCCTTACCTAGTTCAGGTAAATCCGGAGAGATCTCTAATTTTCCTCTTCGAATTTCTACATTTTCGATATCCAAAGGATCAACTGTTTGTTTACCTAGTGACAATTGTAGGTCTGATAACAGGATGACTGGACATTGATATTCCTCAGCGTAATTCAATGCCTCCACCGCATCGAAAAATGCCTCTTCTACGGTACTTGGTGCCATAACAATTTTCGGAATCTCCCCGTGTGTTCCGTATATCATAGACATTAAGTCAGATTGTTCTTGTTTGGTTGGTAAACCAGTACTTGGACCACCACGTTGAGTATCCACAATGACGATTGGTGTCTCAGTCATACCGGCTAAGCCAATCGATTCCATCATTAGTGATAGTCCCGGTCCTGCAGAGGCGGTTATTGCTCTTACACCTGCATAGTTCGAGCCAATAGCCATTGTTGCTGCAGCCATCTCATCCTCTGTCTGTATTACTGTACCCCCGAATTGTGGTAATTTTTTAATCATATACTCCATAATTTCAGAGGCAGGAGTAATCGGATATGCTGCCATGAAGCGGCATCCACCCGTCAGGAAACCGAGAGAAATCGCATCATTCCCAATCATAAACATTCTTCGTTTGCCATCAGCGGCTGATAGTTTCATAGAAGGAGCGTCTCCGTCTACCGAATTACGAATGAATTGGGCACCTTCTGCAATTGCCTCCATGTTTTTCTCTACGATTTTTTCACCTTTACGACCAAAAATTTCTTCCACAACATCACGAAACACATTCGGTTGTAAGTCTAGTACTGCGCTAGATGCCCCAACCGCCACCATATTTTTCATTAATGATGTACCAAGGTCCCTCGCAATGTCTGTAAAAGGTACGGCAAATAGTTTAACCCCTGTACCCTCTGGAATGGTTGGTTTAAATTTAGCGTCTGCTAACACGACTCCTCTGTCATGGAGCTCGTGGAAGTTAACGTCAATTGTTTCTTGATCAAATGCTACAAGAATATCTAAATCATCTTGTATTGACCGAACATATGTGGTCGAAACTCGAATTTTGTTATTCGTATGGCCACCTTTTATACGTGAGGAAAAGTGACGGTAGCCGTATAAATAGTAGCCCAGTCGATTTAACGCTGTTGCAAAAATTTCACCAGTACTTTCAATTCCCTCACCTTGTTGCCCGCCTACTTTCCAGGACAATTGGTTAATCATGTTCAAGCCACCCCTTAACATTCTCATAAAATAAAAAACTATAATTTGCTAAAAAAACTAGTTTATACAGATACGCTATAACTTACTTACGGTAATGTATTCAAAAAGTTTTGAAATGTTAGTTTATGTACCGTTGTCTTCGAAAAGGTTTTTTCTAACTGTTTCACGAACGAATTGTATTCCTCATGATCTTTAATTCCTTTTACAACTCCACTTGTTCCATCAAAATCAGATCCTAATCCGATTACATCTTCACCACCTAATTCAAGGATCTTTTCCATGTGTTGGACAACATGTTTAACGTGAGCACGATTGTCTGTAGTTAAAAACTCAGGAACAAATGTCATACCGATAAAACCGTTCGCATCAATTAAAGCTTTTATTTGTTTATCATCTAAGTTTCGTTTATGGGGCATAAGGTCATACGCATTTGAATGAGTTGCAACTGGATATTCAGCCACATCTAAAACATCCCAAAATCCTTGGTATGATATATGCGAAACATCTGCCCAAACACCGTATGTGTTTAACGTTTCCACAACGTCATATCCGAAGGATGTCAAACCAGCTCCGCGTTCTTCCCCTATTCCATCACACGTAGCATTGCTGTTGTTCCACGTTAAGCCAACTGATCGCACACCGAGATGTAGTAACGTTTTTAACTTTACTACATCTTGTCCAATCGGATGGCAACCCTCTAGAGTCAACATTGCACCTTTTTCATGCTCTTGTAACTGTTGTATATCTGATTTTGTTTTTACTAGTTTTATGTTTTCATAAGGCGCTATAATATTCTCATAAAATAGATTCACCATATCAAGAGTAACACGGAATTGCAGGTCATCTGGTACATCATCGGGGACAAAAATTGCAAAGCATTGTACTTTCACGTCACTTTTCATCCACTTATGATAATTTACTCGTAATTCTGGACTATCCTTAAAGTGTAAACTAGGATTTTTCCATAGTTGATATAGTACATCACAGTGTGCATCAATAATCAAAGTAGATTATTCCCTCCTAAACTATAAAAATAAAACCTGTTTGCAGTCGAGCAAACAGGCCTAAGCTTCCATTATCTAGGTTCAACAATTAACTTAATAGCCGTACGCTCTTCGTTATCAATCATGATGTCAGTAAAGGCAGGAATACAAATTAAGTCAACACCACTAGGCGCTACGAAACCTCGTGCAATCGCTACAGCTTTCACCGCCTGATTCAAAGCACCAGCCCCTATAGCTTGAATTTCAGCCGACCCCCGTTCCCTTAATACATTTGCGAGGGCACCTGCTACAGAGTTGGGATTTGATTTTGCTGAAACTTTTAATATTTCCATTACTAGTTCCTCCTTAATTTTCTAATATTCTTCCACAATTACTATATTCATGAAATAATAACTTATTCCTCTTTATTATGGACTAATTTTTTGAAAAATTCAAATATTTAATCAAAAAATGGGTGATCATCGTTTATTGTGATTCTTTTTATACTTTTTGACCTGCCAGTTTTAGAATCTATGTCGACTATAACTCCGCTTAATTGGGCTCTACCTTTATCTGGTACTTCAAACCGGACAGGTAAACTCGTCAGGAATCGACGGATGACGTCAGATTTTTCCACTCCTAAAATGCCATCATATGGGCCAGTCATACCTACGTCGGTAATATACGCCGTTCCTTCATGTAAGATTCTCTCATCCGCTGTCTGCACATGTGTATGTGTTCCAACAACTGCGCTAGCTCTACCATCCACGTACCATCCGAGAGCCTGCTTTTCACTAGTTGCTTCAGCATGAAAGTCGATAAATATTATAGAGGTTTTTTTCTTGGCTTCTTTAATGAGTCGGTCTACTTCTCGGAATGGGTCCTCTAACGGTGGCATAAAGGTTCTACCTTGGATATTAATCACAGCTACTGTATTCGCCCCGACCTTATAGTAGACAATGCCTTTCCCTGGTGTATCTTCTGGGAAATTTGCTGGTCGAGCCATGCGTTCTGCATTATCAATAAAATCAAATATTTCCCTTTTATCCCATGCATGGTTTCCTAATGTGATAACATCAGCACCCCACTGCAAAAAGTTATTATAAATTTTTTCGGTAATCCCTTTTCCATGTGCAGCATTTTCTCCGTTCACAATGGTTACATCTGGGTGATATTTTTTCTTTAATTTCGGTAAATGATCTTGAAGCATCTGTCGTCCTATGGATCCGACAATATCTCCGATAAATAATATTTTCATGATTTCTTCCTATCTCCTATCATTCATGTATGTACGGTTTCAGTTTCACATAAGATGTAATAAAAGTCAAAAGCTCTCTCTATAGAATCGCCATATTTTCCCATCTTATGAAAACAAACAAAAAAAGCGACCAAAATCGGTCGCTTATTTTGCATATTCTACTGCTCTTGTTTCCCGAATTACTGTCACTTTAATGTGACCCGGATAATTCAGTTCATCTTCAATTCGCTTTCGGATGTCTCGAGCAAGTCGTAAAGATTCTGCATCATCAATTTCGTCTGGACGAACCATAATACGAATTTCACGACCTGCTTGGATTGCATATGATTTTTCTACCCCTTCATATGCATCGGAGATCTCTTCCAGCTTTTCCAATCGTTTAATATAGTTCTCAAGCGTCTCACTTCGTGCACCTGGACGTGCTGCAGATAAAGCATCAGCAGCAGCTACTAATATGGAAATAATAGAAGTTGGTTCTTCGTCACCATGGTGGGAAGCAATGGCGTTCTTTACAACTTCATGCTCCTTGTATTTACGCGCAAGTTCAACACCAATTTCTACGTGACTTCCTTCCACTTCGTGATCAATTGCTTTTCCGATATCATGTAGTAAGCCAGCACGGCGAGCTAGACGTTCGTCTTCCCCTAATTCCGCTGCCAACAAACCAGCTAAATACGCTACTTCCATTGAGTGTTTCAGTACATTTTGACCATAGCTCGTACGGAATTTTAATCGACCTAGAATCTTGATTAAATCTGGATGTAGTCCGTGAACACCAACTTCAAACGTTGCCTCTTCACCAACTTCGCGGATATATTCATCCACTTCGCGACGAGATTTATCAACCATTTCCTCAATACGTGCAGGGTGGATTCGTCCATCTTGGACTAACTTTTCAAGAGCTAAACGAGCCGTTTCCCTACGGATTGGATCAAATCCTGATAGAATAACTGCTTCTGGCGTATCATCAATAATGAGATCAATTCCTGTTAAAGTTTCTAAAGCTCGAATATTTCGACCTTCTCGTCCAATAATTCGACCTTTCATCTCGTCATTTGGTAAGTTTACGACTGACACAGTAGTTTCAGCTACGTGATCAGCAGCACAACGTTGCATAGCAAGAGATAACATTTCTTTTGCTTTTTTGTCAGCTGCTTCTTTTGCACGGTTTTCAGATTCTTTAATCATGACGGCCGTTTCGTGTGAAATCTCTTTTTCAACACGCTCTAAAATTACTTGTTTAGCTTGGTCAGTTGTGTAACCGGAAATGCGTTCAAGCTCAGCTTGCTGTTTCTTCATCAACTCGTCCACTTTGCTTTCCATCTCTTGCAGATGTTGTTGTTTTTCAGCAAGTGATTCTTCTTTCTTCTCTAACATGAGCTCGCGCTTATCCAGCGATTCACTTTTACGATCCAAGTTTTCTTCTTTTTGCATAAGACGATTTTCTTGTTTCTGAACTTCCGTTCTTCTATCACGAAGTTCATTGTCCGTCTCTTGACGCAACTGATGTATTTCATCCTTAGCCTCTAAAAGCGCCTCACGTTTTGCGGCTTCAGCATTTCTTCGCCCTTCTTCGACAATTTGTTTTGCCAAGTTTTCAGCACTCGAAATTTTTGCCTCAGCAATAGACTTGCGAATTAAATAACCAACAACAATACCGACAACAACGGCAAGCAAAATGGAGATGATGAGGGTGACTAAACTGTCCATCTATTCACCTCCTCTTGCTGTAATGCTAGTACAATTCTTTTCAGTCGGCATGTACAACATTCCATTTGATTCTTCACATTTCATTTTAAAACATAATTCAATGAAAAATAAAATTATACATACTAATTTTAAGCCTGAGAAATTTCATTGTCAAGGAATTGTCAAATTTAAAACCCTTTCCGCACATTTTGGCAGAAAGGGCTTGATTTTTTTATGCATCTAACTCTTGCTGTTCTTCTTGTTCACCTGATTCTTCATCTAATTTATAATGACCACGAATCGCTTGGTTAATCTCTGTAAGAACATCTTCATTTTCTCTTAAAAATTGTTTTGCATTTTCTCGGCCTTGTCCTAGCTTCTCATTGTTGTAGGAATACCATGATCCGCTCTTTTGAACAATATCAAGATTACTACCGATATCGATCAATTCTCCTTCTTTGGAAATCCCTTCACCATACATAATATCAACTTCCGCCTGTTTAAATGGAGGAGCTACTTTGTTTTTCACAACTTTAATTTTCGTTTTATTCCCTACCATATCGTTCCCTTGCTTTAATGTTTCTGCACGGCGTACCTCTAAGCGTACGGAAGAATAGAACTTTAAAGCACGGCCACCTGGCGTTGTTTCTGGGTTCCCAAACATAACGCCAACCTTTTCACGAATTTGGTTAATGAAAATAGCAGTAGTTTTGGACTTGTTAATAGCACCAGAAAGCTTACGTAATGCTTGTGACATTAAACGTGCTTGTAACCCTACATGAGAGTCTCCCATTTCGCCTTCAATTTCCGCTTTCGGAACAAGTGCTGCAACAGAGTCAACAACAATAATGTCAACTGCACCACTTCTTACAAGTGCTTCCGCAATCTCAAGCGCCTGCTCCCCTGTATCAGGTTGTGATAGAAGCAACTCTTCTATATTTACACCTAGATTCCTGGCGTATACAGGATCAAGTGCGTGCTCTGCATCTATAAAAGCTGCCTGACCACCGTTTCTTTGTGCTTCAGCAATAGCATGCAAGGCAACAGTTGTCTTACCAGAAGATTCAGGTCCGTAAATTTCTACAACACGTCCACGGGGATAGCCACCAACTCCTAAAGCAACGTCAAGTGCTAACGACCCACTTGATACAGTAGAAACTCTCTGTTCTGCCTGTTCCCCTAACTTCATAATAGAACCCTTACCAAATTGCTTTTCTATTTGTCTTAACGCCATATCTAAGGCTTGTTTACGTTCGCTCAACATTCTTCCTCCTTTAAACTTTCTATTACTACTATAACGTTTTTTTGATAGTTTGCCAACAAAAATGCGAATAAATGTTCTGTTTTTTTCATTACCGTATATTGATAAAACTGCCAAATCCCTATGGGAATGGCTGTTTCTAGTAAATAAGCAATGGAACATTATGATTTTAGCAATTTATACAATAGTTCATACCCTTTTTTAACTGCCCGGTTTCTAATATTATCACGACTCCCGTGAAACGTATAGGCGTAAATTTGAGGAGGGTTTGAACCCTGTTTAATTCCGATATAAACGGTTCCAACCGGTTTCCCTTCTATCGGGTCTGGTCCTGCATTACCAGTAAAACTCATACTGATATCTGTATGCATCATGTTTTGAACGTTTTCGACCATTTCAAAAGCACACTGCTCACTAATGGTTCCATACTGATCAATTGTTCCCGATGAAACTAGTAACAGTTTTTCTTTCACTTCCCTTTGATAACTCACTATCGATCCCCTCACAACTTTCGAAGCGCCTGGGACAGATACGAGTTTTTCAATGAAACGTCCACCTGTTAGACTCTCCGCGGAGGATAATGTCATATGTTTTTCCTCCATTATGTTCAACACGGTACTCTCAATTGTATCATGATCAATTCCATAACAATATTCCCCAACGACTTGAAAAATTCGCTGTTGCAGTTCGTCAATAAGGGCGTATCCCTTTTCCTTTGTAGTGGCTTTCGCAGATAACCTAAGCAACACGCCGTCATCTCCTGCAAGTGGAGCAATAGTTGGGTTTGATTGACTTTGAATAATATGTGAGATTTTATCTTCTAAGGTCGATTCTCCAATACCGATAAATTTTAATTCTCGTGAAACAAGCTGACCTGTTAATTCATACTTTTGTTTTAAAAATGGAATGACTTTTTCATTCATAATCGCCTTCATCTCGCGCGGAACACCAGGCAGAAAGATCCATCCTGTTCCTTCATGTTCAACGAACATTCCCGGTGCCATTCCTTCATCATTTTGAAATACAGTTGCATTTTCAAATACAACCGCTTGTTTTCGGTTATTTTCTGTCATTGGTATACCATTCTTCTCAAAATGAGCTTCAACACGCTTTAAGGATGTTTGATCAATGACTAATGACCTGTTCAACACGTTTATAGCAGATTCCCTCGTTAAATCGTCTTCAGTAGGGCCGAGCCCTCCTGTTACGATGACAAGCTGCGACCGTTGCTGTGCCATCTGTAATACACTTGTAACACGGTCGGCGTTATCTCCAACTGTTTGATGATAATATACATTTACACCGAGGTCGTTTAACTTTTGGGAGAGCCATTGACTATTGGTGTCAGTAATTTGCCCTAACAACAATTCAGTTCCAACGGATATAATCTCTGCCTGTATGTTCTTCATTATTTTGAACCCCTCATTACATGCCAATTTTTTATAAAGTAGTCAACCCCAGATACAACGGTAATAATTAAAGCTGCGTATAATGAAATCGTTGCAAATGGGAAACCAATATAAGAAAACGGAAAGTTATGTAAAAGCAAAGTTGCAATGGCTATGATTTGAATGGTCGTCTTCCATTTCCCCATTTGGCTCGCTGCTAGTACAATTCCTTCACCGGACGCCACTAAACGAAGACCAGTGATGGCAAATTCTCTACTTATAATAACAATGACTACCCAGGCCGGTGCTTGACCTAGTTCTACGAGTAGAATAAAAGCTGCCGACACAAGCAACTTATCAGCAAGGGGATCGAGAAATTTCCCTAAATTTGTTACTAAATTGTACTTCCGTGCATAATATCCATCCACCCAATCAGTAGCAGATGCAAAAATAAAAATTAGTGCTGCTACAAAATGGGAAACAGGAAGGTCACTTTCTCCAATGTTCATCGCTCCCCATTCAAACGGATATGCAAGAAGGAAAATAAACAACGGGATTAAAAAAATACGTGAAAGGGTAATTCGATTTGGGATATTCATCTTAACGCCTCCATCTTTTAAGTGATTCAACGTAAGAAAAGTCATCGTCAACACGATGACTTCACTAGTTTATTCACTTTCTTCTTTAAACAAAATTTTCACTTGTTGGTAATAGTTCTTTGATTCCGTAGGGTCAAACGGATACTCAAATGGTTCACCGTTAATTTTAATATTTAAATCTACGGAACGGCCGATAATCAGTACAACTTCTTTTTCACCTGTTACATCTACTTCCGTTGGTGATTTATCTTCGTTCATCATATCGTCGAAAAACTTTTTATTCTTTTCATTCCGAACCGTTAACCAACTCTCATTTTCTGTTTCAAATGTTAATACGAATTGTTCAGCGTTTGTTAATTCATATACAGAGGATGGTCCCCCATCATCTGTACTGATTAACGATAAGGTTTGCTTAGGCTGTTCTGGTTCTTCTTCTGGTATTTCCTCAGAAAGTTGTTCTTTATCATTTCCATCCTCTTGTGCAGCTGACTCTTCGTCGTTTTCATTTGGTTGATCCTGCTGTTGTTCTTCTTCGTTTCGTTGATATTCAATTGGCTGATTTGAATCATCTTCCTGATCTGAATCATTAGCCGGATCAATAGTACCTTGATAAAATACGTAAGCAAACACGATTGTGCCTATGATTAAAAGTGCTACGATAATACGTGGTAAAATGTGAAATAAGGCCGAACTTTTCCCAGTACTTGCCTGTCTTCGATGTTTCTGCAATCGTGACAATTGTTCAAGGTTTTCTTCCTCAGTGGAGGGAAGCTCTGCTTCATATTCATTTAATAATTCATTCGGGTCAAGTCCAACTGTATCGGCGTATTCCCGAATAAATGCTCTCGTATAAAAGCTGCCAGGCAATATCGAAAAGTCACCTTTTTCTATTGCTTCTAAATAGCGTTTCTGTATTTTTGTTCTTTGTTGTATGTCATCTAGTGACAATTCGTGTTCGATTCTAGCCTGTTTCAGTTTTTCGCCCAGTTCCATTGTTCCACCATCCATCTCTAAAAATCAAACATTGAAAAACCGTTGTCACGGGAAAAATCAGACTGATCTTCCATTTGATAAACAATTTCCTCATCATCACTATTTCTTAACTCAATTATGTAGTCAAAATCTTCCAAATTATACTCGGTTTGTTGAACGAAAATATCTGGATGCTCAACAACTTTAACCGATGGTATTCGCATGATTTCTCTGACAAGTTGCCAATGCTTCTCATTAGCTCTTTTCGTCGAGACAATCCCATCTATAATAAACAGGTTATCAGAATTGTATTCATCCTTAATCAGTTGACTTCGAATCGTTTGTTTCAATAAAGTACTAGACACAAATAACCACCTTTTATTGGCACAAACACTTGCAGCTACAATGGATTCTGTTTTTCCGACACGGGGCATTCCACGTATCCCGATTAACTTATGACCTTTTTTCATAAATAGTTCCGCCATAAAATCAACGAGTAGGCCTAATTCATCCCGAACAAAACGAAACGTTTTTTTATCGTCTACATCACTGTGAATGTATCTTCCATGCCGAACAGCAAGTCTGTCACGCAACTTCGGGCGACGTAATTTTGTAACCGTAATCGTATCCATTGTATCAAGGATTGATTTTAATCGGTTTACTTGTTCTCCATTGTCACATAAAAGTAGCATTCCCCGCCTTGAATCCTCAACCCCATTTATTGTTACAATGTTAATTGATAACATCCCTAACAACGAAGAAATATCTCCAAGTAATCCGGGGCGGTTATGTTGGATTTCATACTCTAAGTACCACTCTATCCGCTCTCCCATGACGATTCTCCTTTTAAAGTACACATACTTACCATTATAATAAAGGATTTTGACATCGTAGAAAAGGATATATGTTAAAAAATTCTACAAATTTTCACAATAAAATGCAAACAAGAGGGTGAAAACCCCTCTTGTTTTTTAATGATTTGTACCTTCATTTTGAACCATTTTCACCATCAAGTTTGCAATCGCGTGTTTTTCTTGATCGTTAGCGACACTCCACAAGTCTCTAAGAACTGCTTCTTGACTGTTCTTAGCATCAACATTCTTTGCCAGGTAATCACCAATTTCTGTTGCCAATTCAGCAATGGCACCGTGATTCAACCCTTGGCCTTCAGCTTCATGGAGTTTATCACCTAAGAAGTCCTTCCATGTTTCAAAGTTGTCTAAGATGGACATGCTTATATCCCTCCTTATGGTACATTTCACAGTTAGTTTTAACCGTAATCAAAAGAATATGTATGAAGGAATATGTTAATACCATCCACCGTTAATTCCTAACACTTGACCGTTGATATAGCTTGAGCGTCCACTTAATAAAAACGACACGAAATTGGCTACTTCCTCCACTGTTCCTGGCCGATTTGCGGGGATCGACTGTATCACACTTTCCACTTCATCATTGGAAAAGTGGTGATTCATATTCGTATCAATGTAACCCGGGCTAACTGCATTCACTTGTACTCCACTTGACCCTACTTCTTTCGCCAAAGCCTTTACGAAACTATTTTGAGCACCTTTCACTGTAGAGTATAGAACCTCATGACTTGCCCCAACTTCACCCCAAACCGAACTTATGAGTATGATTTGGCCATTTTGTTGCTTTGTCATATGGGGAAGAACATGCTTGGCTATTATCCATGGTGCTTTAATGTGTAAGTTAAGCATTTGATCCATTTCTTCACTTTTCGCATCTTGCAACATACCGAATAAGGAAGAGCCACCAGCGTTGACAAACGCATCAATGTTAAAATGCAAACGTTCCATTAACATGTGTGCACCATCATGTTGCGATAAATCTTGTTTCATAACATCCATAATGCATTTGTCTGGTAATTGATGTAAAAGCTCTTGTACGGCTTCTTTATTTGAATTATAATGCAAAACAAGGCGCCAGCCTTCAGCTGCAAGCTGTAAAGCAACAGCTTTACCTATACCCCCACTGGCACCTGTAATTAAACATGTCTTTTCTCCCATATTTTTCCTCTCCAATTACTCAGGTAACACGTAACAAACACTAATTCGGTCTTCTGTAATCCAGTCAGACAAGAACTTTTGGAAATCCTCCACAGTCATTTTATCCAACAGGTCAAAAACATCAAAATAATTTATATCAATTTGGTGGTATTGAATAAATTGGTTTGCGACGGATTCTAATGAGTTTAATGATCGAATTAAATCGCCTAATTTCTTTTTCTTCATCCGTTCAAAGTCTTCTTCTCGAATGGACGATTGCGATATCGTTAATAACATCTGTTTCAGTTCTTCATACAATTCTTTAGGTTTCCGTGAATCACCACCGATAGCACAGAAGCCGAAGGTACTCTCTACATATATTTCATAATCAAATTGATCCTCAATTAAACCTTTTTGGTCTAACTGTTCATAATACTCCCCGCTCTTTGAAAAGAAATAATCGAACACCATGTCTGTCACTAACTTTGTATATAAAATTTCGTTCTTTTCCAATTTAGCAGCTTTTTGTTTTACACCGACCAAACATTTGGAAGTAGATACAGGCATATTTATGATGACTTCTTTTTCAGCTACAGATTCTGGTTCATCTGGATATGACCGTTTTATGTCTTCCGGAGGATCAAAGGACTTTTTCGCTTGATTCCCTTCAATTAACGCCATCATTTCCTCAGGTTGTATCGGCCCCGTTACAAAGAGTACCATATTGGAAGGATGGTAAAATGTATTGTAACAAGTGTATAAGTTCTCTTTCGTAATGTTCGTTATGGATTCAACTGTTCCGGCAATATCAATACGAACAGGATGTTCAGCAAACATCGAACGAATGACCCCAAAAAATAAGCGCCAATCTGGCTGATCATCATACATTTTAATTTCTTGAGCAATAATCCCTTTTTCTTTTTCTACTGTTTCGTCCGAAAAATAAGGGTTTTGAACGAAATTAAGTAATGTATTTACATTTTCATTCACATATTTCGTAGAAGAAAACAAATAAGATGTTCTCGTAAACGAAGTATATGCATTCGCTGATGCTCCTTGTTTTGAGAAAATTTGAAATACATCTCCATCTTCTTTCTCGAATAATTTATGCTCTAAGAAGTGGGCAATCCCATCAGGTACAGTGACAATCTCATCTTCACCGATTGGTGAAAAGGATTGATCAATGGAACCATATTTCGTGGAAAAAATCCCATATGTTTTTTCCATTTCATTTCTTGGGAGCAAAAAAACTTCCAAACCATTGTCTAACGTCTTTCGATATAACGTTTCATCAAATTGATTTAATTTCACACGATTCATGCGAGATCACCCTCATTTGCACTTGTTAAGAAATACGTTGTATCTAATGAAACTTTTTGGCCAACTTTTACAACATCCTCTTTCGTTACCTGTTCAATTTGCTCGAACATCTCGGCAGGTGTAATCGTTTTATCTGATAACACTTGATGGTAATAAAGTTCGATAATCCCAAAGGGATGGTCGAAAGTTTCTTTTAAGGAATGGATGACAAGTTGCTTCGTTTCTTCCACAATTTCATCCGTAAAGTTGCCATTTTTCATATCTTCTACTTGTTCTAATATAATGCTTTTCGTTTTCTCAAAGTTTTCTGGAGCAATTCCACTAAAGACTAGCAATAGTCCTTTATGGCTCTCAAAACGTGAGGAAGCATAGTAAGCTAACGAATGCTTTTCCCGTACATTTGCAAACAGCTTAGAGTGTGGAAAGCCACCCAAGATTCCGTTGTACACTTGTAAAGAAAAATAGTCGTTATCTTTAAAAGTAATTCCAGTACGGAAACCTAAATGTAATTTCGCCTGTTGAAGTTGATCCTTTTCAACAATTTCTTTCGGTTCAGTATTAGATGGAAATTCTACTTTAGCAGGGTTATGCACTGGCTTCCGGGTAAATGAAAAGACATCTTTTACGATATCTTCTGTTTGTCCCTTATCGACATCCCCCAGTATATATACGTCCATTTGATCTTGCTCAATCATCTGTTTATATTCATCATAAAGATTCTGTTCATTGGTATGTTGCAAATCATCTAAATATCCATGAACATGGACGCTATATGGTTCGTTCTCACACATTTCATCAATGAGACGCATGTTAGCATAACTCATTTTTTGATCTTTAATGGATTCTATTTTCTGCTTCAATGTTTCCTTCTCTTTTGCCACAATATCAGTTTGAAAAGCATCATTTTCTGCGAGTGGATGGAACAGTACTTCTTTCACGAGTTGTAACGCGCTTTCCATTAGGTTCTCAGAGGTGTTGAGAAACTTTTCATTAACAAAGTTCATCCGTAACGTGATTAAATGGTTTTCCCCCTTTTTACTGCTATCAATAGATAGTTGGGACCCATATAACTCATCGAGTTTCGTTCGCAATTCTCTTTCAGTAGGATAGTGCTTTGTCCCCTTTTGCATAACAAAAGGGAGTAACGCCCTTTTCGTAGCAGCCTCCTTGCTTAACGGAGCTAAAAACCGAACGAGAATGATCGTCGTTTTAAATTTTTTAGTCGGTACTATATGCAATTTATATCCACTTTGTTCCAATTGATGGTCAATAAGCTCACTCATTGTTGATTTCCCTCCTCTATCCATAACCTATCATTAGCATATCATGAAATTAGAAGAAATATCCTTTAAAACAAACAAAAACTCCGATTATACAACCGAAGTTTTTGGTGAGTTTATCTTGTTCCTTTTACATAAGGTTTACCTAATGCTTTCGGTGCATCGGCACGACCGATAAACCCAGCTAACGCTAATATTGTTAACACATATGGTGCGATTAATAAATATACTTGAGGAACATTAGCAAGAAACGGAATGCTCGATCCTATTACACTTAAACATTGGGCAAAACCGAAAAATAGTGCTGCCCCTAATGCCCCCATTGGATGCCATTTTCCGAATATCATCGCCGCTAACGCCATAAATCCTTGTCCACTAATGGTAGAGTGGGAAAAATCTAAGGCAATTGTTTGGGCAAATACTGCACCACCAAGACCACCGAAAAATCCAGAAAGCATCACAGCAATATAACGTGTTCGAACAACTTTTATTCCCATTGTATCAGCGGCCATTGGATGTTCACCAACAGATCGGAGACGTAGCCCAAATGGTGTTTTAAACAAAACATACCAAACGATAATCGCTAATATAACAGCTAACCATGATGTTATATAGGTCTTTGTAAATAACAAAGGGCCAATAATCGGAATGTCACTTAAGAGCCAAATGTCGCGGGTATAAAAAGGTGCGCTTACCATATCTGTTTGACCTTTTCCATACCATTCTTTTATGGAGAACAAGCCAATTCCTAGTGCTAAAAAGTTAATAGCAACACCACTTACGACTTGATCAGCCCGGAAAGTAATACTGGCAACAGCATGCAGACCAGCAAATAATGCCGAAGCAAATGCCGCGACAACCAGGGATACCCAAGGTGTAAGTCCAGGGCCAAACACTTCTACAAACGTTAAATTAAATACAATTCCTACAAAGGCTCCCATGATCATCAAGCCTTCAAGTCCAATGTTGATAATTCCAGACCGTTCACTTATTACGCCACCTAGGGCTGTAAGGATTAGAGGGGCTGCGAAAAAGAATGCCGTTGGAACAATCGATTGCAACACTTCAAAAAAAGACATTTATTTCCCCTCCTTTTTCATTTGCGAAATTGCCCATCGAATAATGTAGCTTGATGCAACGAAGAAAATAATCAAGGCAATAATAATATCCACTAATTCTGTTGGAATACCTGCTCTTGGCATATTTAATCCACCGACTCCTAGTGCACCAAATAAAGAAGCGGCTAAGACTACACCAATTGCAGTATTTCCGCCTAATAATGCTACTGCAATTCCGTCAAATCCGATATTTGTAAAACCGGACATAACAAACATATTCTGAAATGTTCCCAATCCTTCCATTGCCCCAGCAATACCTGCAAAAGCGCCGGAAATAACCATCGATAAAATAATGTTCCGCCTTACGCTCATCCCTGCATAATTGGAGGCGTGTGGATTATATCCGACAGATCGCAGCTCATAGCCTTGAGCTGTACGATTTAAAATAAACCACATGATAAATGCCATCATAAGTGCAATAATAATACCTAAATGGATGGTAGAATAGCCTGTATATACTTCTAACCACTCATTTCGAAGGGAGGCGGACTCAGAAATTCGCTCTGTTCGATCACGCTTATCTGTTAATACGTTACGTATCATTGAATTCGCTATATATAAAGCTGTGTAGTTTAACATAATCGTTACGATTACCTCATGGACGTGCAAGCGGGCTTTTAAAAAACCAGGGATAAAGCCCCAACAAGCACCGGCTAATGCAGCCGCCACTATTGCCAACGGCAGGTGAAGAATCATTGGCAAATCAAAGGCAATACCTACCCAAACGGATGCTAGCCATCCGACAATAACTTGTCCTTCTACTCCAATATTGAAAAGTCCAGTTCGGAAAGCAAAAGCTACAGCTAATCCCGATAAAATAAGCGGTGTAATCCCACGAATGGTTTCCCCAATAAAATAAATATCTCCAAACGCACCACTTAATAAAGCCCCAAAACCAGATATTGGGTTGTACCCGTTAATAATCATAATAATACTTCCGAACAGTAACCCTAGAAAGACAGATACGAGTGCGACAATAATATTCATATACTTCGTATTATTCGGCATTTGTTTCACCTTCTCTCTGTCTTTTACTTCCTGCCATTAATAATCCTAACTCTTCTTCTGATGTTTCGTTCGGCTTCACTATTGCGACAATTTTCCCTTCATACATCACCGCAATACGATCACTTACATTCATGATCTCATCTAATTCAAAAGAAAGTAGTAATACTGCCCTTTCATTATCTCGTTCTTCAATAAGTTTTTTATGAATAAACTCAATTGCACCAACATCTAGCCCTCGTGTCGGTTGAGCAGCGATTAATAAATCTGGCTCACGGTCCACCTCACGACCGATAATGGCTTTTTGCTGGTTTCCTCCTGACAAGGAGCGAGCTAATGTGTATTCATTAGGTGTTCGAACATCATATTCTTTAATAAGTCTACGCGCCTTACGATAAATCTCTTTATAATTTAAGATGCCATTTTTTGAATACGGCTTTTGATAATATGTTTGTAGAACCATATTTTCACCAATTGGAAAGTCGAGTACAAGACCATACTTGTGACGGTCCTGAGGAATGTGTCCGATCCCCGATTCCGTAACACGTCTAGGTGATAAATTTGTAATATCTTTTCCGTTTAAGCTAATTTTTCCAGAACTAACTGGTCGTAATCCAGTAATCGCTTCAATCAGTTCGGTTTGTCCATTCCCATCGACTCCAGCAATACCTACAATCTCCCCGGCTTTAATATTTAAGTGTAAATCCTTCACCATGTCCACTTTTCGAACGTCTTTAACGTATAAGCTTTGTATAGAAAGAGTAGTATTTTTAGGTTTTGCCTCAGCTTTTTCCGTTTTAAATTCAACTTCCCGTCCAACCATTAATGACGCAAGCTCATTTGGGTTCGTATCCGCTACGTCTAACGTATCAATACCTTTACCGCGACGGATAACCGTACATCGGTCTGCAATTTCCATAATCTCTTTTAACTTATGGGTTATGAGAATAATGGATTTCCCTTCCCGAACTAACGCTCCCATAATATCTATCAACTCTCGGATTTCCTGTGGAGTTAGTACAGCTGTAGGCTCATCAAAGATTAAAATTTCAGCACCGCGGTATAACGTTTTTAATATTTCAACACGTTGTTGCATGCCTACCGAAATATCTTTAATCTTTGCCTTAGGATCAACTTTCAGTCCATATTGTTCGGAAATTTGGCGTACCTTTTCTTCCGCCTTCCGCATATCAAATGTAATACCTTTTTTCGGCTCGTTACCTAAAACGATATTTTCAGTAACAGTAAAAGTATCAACTAACATAAAATGTTGGTGTACCATACCAATTCCGAGATCGTTAGCCACGTTAGGATCGGTTATTTTCACATCTTCACCTTTAACACGAATTTTCCCTTTCTCAGGCTGGTAAAGACCGAACAAAACATTCATTAAAGTTGATTTTCCGGCGCCGTTTTCACCTAATAACGCATGAATTTCTCCTTTTTTCACTTGCAACGTTATATCGTCATTAGCAACAATCCCTGGAAATTCCTTGCGTATGTTTAACATTTCAATAACATATTCCACTCGTCCCACTCCTTTTTCTACATGAAAAAATCATCAAATGAAAAGGCCGAAAGACTATATCTTTTCATTTGGTGATTTTTAAAAGGATAAAAAGGCTAGAACATTGTCTAGCCTTTTCGTGTTCTCTGCTTATAGATCGTTTAGGAACTGATCCAATTCATCATGTGTACTTGGTACTTCCACGTCACCATGTATAATTTTTTCTTTCCAATCTTCTACAGCAGCAAGAATTTCCTCGCTCATTGCTTCTTTGTTTGTATTAGCTACACCTACACCGTTATCGTCGAGTCCGTAGGAAAGAATTTCACCAGCAGGAAAGTCGCCATTCATAGCTCTTTCTGAAAGGTCTTTTACCGCTACGTCTACACGCTTAAGCATGGATGTTAATGTTACGTTATATTCAGTTCCATTAACAGTAATAGAACCTTCTTCATGCTGGTCTTTATCTACCCCAATAACCCAAATATCCGCATCTGGATTATTATTTTTACGGTCTTTTGCTTCAGAGAATACACCGTTACCTGTACCACCAGCAGCGTGATAAATAATATCAACACCGTTATTGTACATGCTGGAAGCGATAACTTTTCCTTTTGAAGCATCATCAAATGCACCAGCATACTTTACTTCTACATCAATGTCTGGATTTACTGATTTTACACCTGCAACAAACCCAGCTTCAAATTTATTAATTAAGTCGAAATCAATTCCACCAATAAATCCAACTTTATTCGTCTTTGTTTTAAGTGCAGCGGCCACACCAGTTAGGAATGAACCTTGATGTTCGCTAAATGTAATGCTTGCCACGTTATCCTGCTCAACGACAGAATCAACGATAGCAAAGTTTGTATCAGGATTTTGACTTGCCACTTCATCAATGGAATCTGCTAACAGGAAGCCAATTCCATAAATGAGATTAAAATCTTGTCGAACAAGTCGATTTAAGTTTGTTTTATAATCTGCAGCACCTTCAGATTGAGCATAATCATAATGCGTTCCTTGTTCTAGTCCGTTCTCTTCACCAAAAGCAGTTAATCCTTCCCAAGCAGACTGGTTGAACGACTTATCATCAATACCACCTACATCGGTTACCATTGCAACGCTGAAGTCGCCATTGTTATCATTGCCGTTATTGTCGTTACCGTTGCCGCTTCCTTCACCGTCAGTAGTGCCGCCACATGCTGCTAAAATAAGTGCAACAGACAGCAACATGGCCATAAGTAAATGCAGTTGTCTCTTTTTCACCTTAATACCCCCATTTTTATGTTTATCC
The DNA here is from genome assembly GCF_024259515.1 of Salirhabdus salicampi. Lineage (NCBI taxonomy): Bacteria > Bacillati > Bacillota > Bacilli > Caryophanales > Bacillaceae > Salirhabdus > Salirhabdus salicampi. The sequence goes on from NZ_JANBWE010000002.1 coordinate 85,014, forward strand.
TTAAGCTTCTAAAAAAGCTTAATTTTTATACAAACTCCAGTTGTGTACATACATTTCCAGAGTTAGTAACAATCATTGAAACGAACTGGTAAAACGACTTTATGTAACTGATTCAGATAAAAAAGACAAGAATCTCTCGATATCGACATAAATAATACCACTTATTTCAAAAGAAATAAATAGAATTAAAGAAGTCTGAATATTTTTTTAAAAAAAGCAAACGCCCATTCATGTGGACGTCTGCACTAAGATGTTTTTTCTTCTTCTGCTTTTGACATTAGGACTTGTCTTGGTTTACTACCTTCGTATGGTCCGACAATACCCCGATCCTCCATAGCATCGATTAGACGTGCGGCTCGAGTATAACCGATACGAAACCGTCTTTGTAACATAGATACGCTTGCACTTTGCATGTCTAATACAAGCTGTACCGCTTCATCAAATAAATCATCATCTACCTCTTGAACCACTTCCGACTCTTCTTCAGGAATCATTTCTTCTTGATACTGAGCTTTCTGTTGCTCGATACAAAAATCAACAATACGCTCTACTTCTTCATCAGATAAAAATGCACCTTGGATACGCGTCGGTTTTGATGCTCCTACTGGCATAAAAAGCATGTCCCCTCTACCTAATAGTTTTTCAGCACCACCTGTATCCAAAATCGTACGCGAATCGGTTTGTGAAGAGACACTAAATGCAATTCTCGAAGGAATGTTGGCCTTAATGACCCCTGTAATTACATCGACTGATGGTCTTTGCGTAGCGATAATTAAGTGTATTCCAGCAGCTCGAGCCATTTGAGCTAGTCTCGTAATTGCATCCTCCACATCACCTGATGCGACCATCATTAAATCTGCTAGCTCGTCTATTAATACAACGACGTATGGCAGTAACGGTTGTGTGTCACCTGTTTGTTTGTTATGGCGTTTAATGTATTCATTATATCCTTCGATATTTCTTGTTCCTGTATCCGAAAACAAGTCATAGCGACGCTCCATCTCAGAAACGACTTTCTTTAATGCACGGGCTGCTTTTTTCGGATTTGTTACCACCGGGGCCAATAAGTGGGGAATTCCATTATAAACATTCAATTCTACTTTTTTCGGATCAATCATCATCATCTTCACTTCATGAGGCTTAGCTCTCATTAGAATGCTCGTGATAATCCCGTTTACACAAACACTTTTCCCGCTGCCTGTAGCACCGGCAATTAATAGGTGAGGCATCTTATTTAGTTCAGATGTAACGGCATCACCTGATATATTACGTCCAAGACCGAACAATAATTTTGAATCCTTTTTCACATAGCCTGATTCCAATACTTCACGTAAAGATACCGTGGCGATATCCTGGTTAGGGACTTCAATTCCGATTGCCGATTTTCCTGGGATTGGTGCTTCTATTCGTAAATCTTTTGCCGCTAAGGCTAATGCTAAATCGTCATGTAAATTCACAATTTTACTTACTTTTACACCTGCACTAGGATGCACTTCGTACTTTGTTACTGATGGCCCTACGTGGACTTTAGATACTTTCGCCTTAACTCCGAAACTTTCAAACGTCCGCTCTAACTTACGTACAGTTGCTTGAATTTGTGATTTTTCCTGTTGTTGGGAGTTGTATGCAGGTTCTGTTAACAGATCGAGAGATGGCAATTGATAGTCTTCATTCTCAATTTCTGTTAAAGGTAACCCACTGTTAATCTCCTTATCATCTGTAGTTTCTTCACCAATATCTTGCATCGTTGTCTCGTTTTTACTAGATTCATTCTTCTGTTCTGGCGTTTGGTAAGCTACGTCCGTGAAGTCTTGGATGATAGGTTCAGGTTCAATGACATCATCCTCCCCATTGTCCAGGGTCAGAGTCGTAACTTCCGGCTCCTCATCAACTTCTGACGCTTCATTCTCGGTTAGCAGCTTCTTCGTTTTTCGTTCCAAAATGTATTGTTGAACCTTTGCTTTTATCTCTTCATACTGACGTTCAAGCTTTTTAAATATACTTTTCAGAAGATCACCAAATGAAATATCTGTCAAAAATAATAGGCCAACAAGTACACCGAATACAGATAAAATTTTTGCACCAGCAGGTGAAAATAAATAATATGTAAAAGCGAAAAGAGAGGCTCCTGACAATCCCCCACCTAAAAAGCTATATGCAACATCACCGGCAAGATAGCCTTGAAAGTGATTGAAAGTTGCTTTTAAGATTGAAGGGTCCACAGCCTTATTCATAAGTGGGTCATACACTTCTACATGTGTAAATAAAAGGATAGAAGTGAAGATAATATAAAAGCCAATTAACTTATGTGTAAAAAATTTTGGCCATTGTCGTTTAATCATTAAATAAAACCCAAGTGCAAATAAACAAAGGGAAGGAATAATATACCAAAACCCAAACAATGCTCGAAGAATATTCGTCAAAACCATTGGGATAAATCCACTACCGATAATATGTAAACCACTAGAAAATAAAGCAAGGGAAAGAAAGAGCAGTCCTAATAGCTCGAATTTCACTCCTTTTTTTAAGGAGCGCTTACGTTTTGATCTCTTTTTTGCCATAATGAATTCACCTCGAAATGAGACAAGCAGCCAAAGTATGGCTGCCTTCGTATACAAATTCATTATATCATAGTGGAATTCCTTTTTAGAAGGTTTTCATCAGTATAAAGAAATCCGACTTCCTGGTGTCAGGTTTCCATTCATATAATCATTAGGGTTAGTCGAAAGCACTTGCAATATTTCAAACGAGCCATCTTCTACTTGCATCACTTTGACATACCGGTTGTCGACAGAAACCCATTGGTGCTTTTCATATTCTGTCTCCTCTGTTGGGAAAATATCTTCTTCACTTAACGGGGTGTATAAAATCATTGAATCACTTGCCCCCCACCATTATTTGCCTTATTTTCTTTAATGTATTGATCGAGTTTTTCCATCGCTTCTTTTACTCCACCTATTTCGTCAATCAGACCATATTTGACTGCATCCGTTCCGACTACGTTTGTTCCAATATCACGAGTCAAATTACCTTTTTCAAACATAAGCTCTTTAAATTTTTCTTCACTAATGTTGGAATGACGTTTCACAAAATTAATAACTCGTTCTTGCATTTTATCTAAGTATTCAAACGTTTGAGGAACACCAATGACCAAACCAGTAAGACGGATAGGATGTATCGTCATCGTCGCTGTTTCAGCAATGAAGCTATGGTTTGTTGACACGGCTATTGGCACCCCAATGGAATGCCCCCCACCTAATACGATTGAAACAGTTGGCTTTGACAAGGATGCAATCATTTCTGATATAGCTAATCCTGCTTCTACATCTCCGCCAACAGTGTTTAATAACACAATTAAACCTTCAATTTTTGGATTTTGTTCAATTGCAATAATTTGCGGAATTAAGTGTTCATACTTTGTTGTTTTATTTTTCGGCGGTAACTGGACATGTCCTTCAATTTGCCCAATAATCGGCAATATATGAATATTTGAATCGGGGTTTTGCGGGACTGAAGTTTGTCCTAATTGTTGAATTTTTTGAACTAATGAACTTGGGTTTCCATCCTTTTGGGGATTTTGTTGTTCTTGATCATTATCTTTGCTCATAAACCAGCGCTCCTTTCATACTATCCGTTATTATGTACGAACAACTACATTAGCATTCAGATGGAATCCAATCGATTTACAACCATAAAAAAAACCTTATCACTATTAGTGATAAGGTGTTTATTTCAATTAAGGTAACAATTTTGATAACTTATTTACTTCTTCGTCCGTAAGAGGTACGAGTGGTAAACGCACTCCACCTACGTCAATCCCCTTTTGATTTAGTACATGTTTTACTGGTGTAGGAGAAGGAGCCATAAATAACCCGTTCATAATAGGGAGCAATTCCCTGTGTAATGAAGCTGCTTTTTGATTATCGCCAGAGGTAAAGGCAGCCACCATTTGTTGCATCTCATTTCCAATTACATGGGAAGCAACCGAAACAATTCCTGTACCACCAATAGCCAAGACAGGTAATGTCAATCCATCATCGCCACTATATAAATGGAAATCATTTGACGTTCTTTCAATGATTTCTGCCATCGCATCTAAATTACCACTTGATTCCTTCACTGCTACAATATTGTCAATTGTTGATAACTCTACGATCGTATCAACTGACATGTTTACAACTGAGCGTCCTGGAATGTTGTAAAGCATAACTGGTAACGTTGTTTCATTAGCAATTGTTTTAAAATGTTCAAATAACCCTCTTTGATTCGGTTTATTGTAGTAAGGAGCAACAAGCATAATACCATCTACACCACTACGCTCTGCAACCTTTGATAATTCAATCGAAGCAGCCGTATTATTGCTGCCGGTTCCTGCAATAACCGGAACTCTACCTGCAACCACTTCAACTACTTTTTCAAATAAACGAACCTTTTCATCTTTCGATAAAGTAGGGGATTCTCCAGTCGTCCCTGCAATTACTAATCCTTCCGTACCATTTCGGATTAAATGGTTTACTAATTGTTCTGTTTTGTCTAAGTCGAGATTGTTGTTTTGATCGAACGGGGTTACCATCGCCGTTAACACTTTACCAAAATTCACAATACCGGCTCCTTTCATTCAATTGTTGTTATTCATTGATGTAATTCAAATATTTCGTGTAGCGCGTTTACAGCATCAACTAAGTCCTCTTCATTAATTAACACCCATATTGTTGTATAACTATCTGCCGATTGTAAAATTTGAATACCTTTCTTAGAAAGGGAGCTAACGATTTTTGCTGTAATTCCAGGAACGCCAGTCATCCCAGCCCCTACTGTAGAAACTTTAGCACAATTTTCTGTAACTTCCGGTTCGTATCCTAAGGACCTTAAGACGGAGACAGCTTTATCGGTAGCATCACTTGTTACTGTATAGGTTACACCATGAGGATGAATATTAATAAAATCCACAGATATATTCTCTTCTGCCATTGCAGTAAATACGTGCTGATGGAGTTCATGAACATCATGATCGGTTCGAACTTTAATCTGTGTTATTCCTGATTGATGAGCAATACCCGTAATAAGACGGTCAGGAATGTCGCTCCCTTTATCTTCACTTCGCGCATTCGTTACTAGGGTGCCTTCGTCATTCAAATACGTTGAGCGTACACGAATTGGCACTTCTGCCTGCATAGCGATTTCGACTGCCCTCGGGTGTATTACTTTTGCCCCTTGATACGCAAGGTTACAAATTTCATTATATGTGACGATGGAAAGTGGACGTGCCTTCTCCACAATCCGCGGGTCTGCAGTCATAATCCCATTCACGTCGGTAAATATATCAATCACTTCAGCTTGTAGAGCAGCTCCTAAGGCAGCTGCCGTTGTATCCGAACCACCTCTGCCTATGGTGGTAACTTCTCCATCTTTCGTTTGACCTTGAAATCCTGCTACTACAACCACATCGAACGATTCTAAATCTTTTACAATACGATCTGGATTTACATTTAAAATCTTTGCATCGGAGTATTCATGATTTGTTAAAAAACCTGCTTGTGCTCCCGTCAGTGCCTCTGCTTTATAACCTTTTGCCGCTAACTCATTTGCAAACACAACGGAAGAAATGACCTCACCACAAGACATCAGCAAGTCTTTTTCCCGAGTAGAAACTTTCATGTCTGGTTGTTCAATTAATTGTAGGAGGGAATCTGTAGCATAGGGGTCACCTAATCTTCCCATTGCTGAAACGACGACAACCACTTTGTTTCCATCGTTAACTGCCTGTTGCACATGTGCGATTGCTTGTTCTCTCGTTTCCTTTGATCGAACAGAAGTTCCACCAAACTTTTGTACAACAATCTTCATGAATTCACCTCAAAATTATTTGGATAAACAGTTTTTTTCTATTAATTTTTCTGCGATTTGGACTGAGTTCCAAGCAGCACCTTTTAACAAGTTGTCAGAAACAACCCATAAATGAAATCCGTTAGCGTTATCTAAATCTTTACGGATACGTCCTACAAATACATCACGCTTCCCTTCAGCACTTAATGGTGTTGGGTACGTTTGTGTATCTGGGTCATCTTCCAGCACAACCCCAGGAGCATCTTGTAATAGTGCTTTTAGTTGATCAACATTAACATTATCATCTTCCAGTTCGACATACACGCTTTCAGCATGTGAAGTGAAAAATGGTAGTCTTACACATGTTGCTGCAACAGCTAATGATGGCATATGCATAATTTTCTTCGTTTCATTGATCATTTTCATTTCTTCGAAAGTGTAGCCGTTATCTTGGAACACATCAATTTGTGGCAACGCATTAAATGCAATTGGATAATGGTTCTTATCTCCTTTAACCGGCAACACTTCCGGTGTATAATCCTCATCATTTAAAAATGCTTGTGATTGTTCTTTTAATTCATCAACGGCAACTGTACCTGCCCCAGAAACTGCTTGGTAAGTGGAAACGATAACACGGTTTAAACCGAATGCTTCACGTAATGGCTCCAGTGCCACAACCATTTGGATCGTTGAGCAATTTGGATTTGCTATGATACCATTATGGTTTAATAAGTCGCCTGCATTTACCTCTGGTACGACAAGAGGTACTTCCGGGTCCATACGGAATGCACTCGTATTATCAACTACAACCGCTCCACGCTTCACCGCTTCAGGTGCAAGCTGCTTGGAAATACTTCCCCCTGCAGAAAATAGTGCAATATCAACACCTTCAAATGCCTCAGGAGTTGCTTCTTCTATTTGAATATCTTCACCTTTAAAAGACACCGTCTTTCCCACAGAACGTTTAGAAGCTAAAAGTGATAGTTTTGCAATTGGTAAATTTCTGCCCTCTAACGTTTCTATCATCTTTTGTCCTACTGCACCTGTTGCTCCTACTACTGCTATATGATAGCCATTTGTATTAGTCATATTAACGTTCTCCCTTCCTTGCGTACATATTATATGCTTTTTCTATTGTTACATTTTAGCATATCTTTTTCTATAAAAATATGATTTAGATTGAAAATTACTCTTTTTTCATACGTTGTATAAGGACAGGTTGAATCTGTTTCCGTTCTATGGCATGTTTCACAGTATCTACTAGTTCACTCATTTCAGCAACTAAGGAGTTTGGTTTTTTGAAAGGATGATCCTGACCGAATGGAATGAAATAAATATTTTCACTTGCCATTAGTCTCATTAAGTTTACTCCGTTTAATCCTAAGGCATCGTTAGTAGATATGCCTACGACTACTGGATTTTGATTACGCATGGTGGCTTTTGCCGCCATCAACACAGGACTATCTGTCATTGCATTAGCAAATTTACTTAATGAATTGCCGGTTAACGGAGCAATAACCATACAGTCTAATGGCGCTGTAGGACCTAATGGTTCAGCCTCTGGCATTGTGGATATAATCTTTTTCCCTGTGATGTCCTCTATTCGTTTTACATGCTGCGCAGCGTCTCCAAATTTTGTATCTGTTGTTTGCACTGTATATGACGTGATTGGAACGACTTCGGCCCCCTCTTCCATTAATTTTTCCATTTCCGGGAATACAGCATCATACGTACAATGGGAACCAGTAACCCCAAAACCAATTCGTTTCCCTTTTAAGTCCATCTCAGAAGACCTCCCTTAATGTTCTTCAAGTAAAATTTGTGAGATAACATTAGCCAATATTTGCCCCGCCGTTTTCGGAGCCACAATTCCCGGTAAACCAGGGGCTAATATTGCTCTCATCCCCCTCTTTTTTGCATAACGAAAATCTGTTCCTCCCGGCTTGGAGGCAAGGTCGATGATAATCGCTTCCCGTTTCATATTTTGCAAGACTTTTACGGTAACAATCGGGGCTGGAACGGTATTAATTAAAATATTTAAATGTTCTACTTGATTACTAACATCATCAATATGAAATGGTTCAAAGCCCATTTCAAAAATACGAGCTAAATCACTTGGCTTTCGCGCCCCCACTTTTACGTTCGCACCTAATGCCTGGAAGGCACGTGCAGCTGTTACACCTACTCTCCCAAAACCTAATACGGCTACATTGGAATTATGAATGGTAAAATCGGTATATTGAATTGCCATCATAATGGTTCCTTCTATGGTTGGAATCGAATTGTAAATAGCTACGTCATTTCGATTAAATAATGGAATAAGAGTAAGGTTTGCTTGCTCAGTTAAGTTTGTTAAATAATCATTTGTAATACCTGTAAAAACAAGACACGAAGGATTTAATTGCTCAATCCATTCTTTCGTTAATTGTGGAGAGTAATCGGAGAAGTGAGTTTCGAAATATCCCTCTTTATCTGTACCAGGGACGGGAAGAATAATCGCATCCAGATCTTCTTTCGGAATGTTCTCCATCGTCGCTTTGCTTGAACCGGGTATAGATTCCTCTAACTCTTCAAAACCAACTAAATATAAAGTAGCATCCGCATCACATAAACGCCTTACAATCTCGAGTTGCCTAGCATCGCCACCAAGAACAGCGATTTGATAATCAGTTAGCATATGAACACCTCACATATGAAAAAAGCCCAGAAACTGATGTTTACGCTTTATACTATGTAGAGAAGAAAACATCGTGAATAAAAAAAAACCGGGAAATTTCCCGGTTTCAAACTCAACGAATCGGCTTAATAATAACCATATCATCACCGATCGTCTCTATTTCACTCCATCTAATTTTTGCTTCATGTTCCCCTTTTTTGACACCGAACCATTTATAGTTCGGAACGATGATGGATTCAATTTTTCCCGTTTTTTCATCAATTTCTAAATCAGTTTGGCCTAAGATACCTAGCCGATTCCCTTTTGTTATATCAATCATTTCTTTCCCGCTTAAATCCCGAAACCTCATGATAATCCCTCCTTGTACATTGTATGCACATAAAGGTGGTGATATTTACTCCTCACGTGTTGAGATTAATGCTCTCGAATAGGCAGCATTGAAAATTGTCGTTAGTACATCCTGAATCGAATCATGGTTTACAGCATCTATTTGTTTAACGATTTCGTCTAATGTTCGATGTCGTTTTAACAATAGTTCGTTTTTACCGTTTCGGCTCATCCGACTATTCGTACTCTCTAACCCGAGCATTAAATTTCCTTTTAACTGCTCTTTACTATTTTTTAATTCCTTATCGGTGATTCCGTCACGCTTTAATACCGATATTGTATGTTCAATCGTTTGTTCTAGTTCTTGTAATTGTTCATTACCAGTACCACCATAGATGGTTAACATACCATTGTCTAAAAACGAGCTGTGATAAGAAAATACAGAATAGGCTAGTCCCTTTTCTTCCCTTACATCTTGGAACAACCGAGAGCTCATTGAACCACCTAAAACATTGTTTAGTACAACTAAGCTATATACGTCTTTGTGGCCTACAGGAAAACCTGCATACCCCAAACATAAATGGGCTTGCTCTGTTTCCTTTTTACGTACTAAGTTTTGATCTAAAAATAGAGGTTGATCATTTTGTTGTGTTCGCTTGCCAGACTCATAAGAGCCAAACAAATTTTCAACCTCAGAAAAAAACGATTCGTCTATATTTCCGGCCACTGAAATGACGACATTGTCTGGTGAATAATTTTCATAAATGTATTGACGCAAATCATCAGGTGTGAACGTATGTAATGTTTCCTCTGTACCTAGTATTGGTAGACCAAGTGGATGGTCACCATAGCTCGCCTGTGCTAATAAATCATGGACGATATCGTCAGGTGTATCTTCATACATTTTGATTTCTTCAAGAACAACTTTCTTCTCACGCTCTAATTCCTTTGCATCAAATTTAGAGTTAAAAAACATATCCCCTAAAATGTCGAGTGCATAGGAGGCATGAGAATCTAAAACTTTTGCATAGTAGCACGTATACTCCTTCGAAGTGAAGGCGTTAACATGCCCTCCTACAGCATCAAATGCCTCGGCAATATCGCGGGCAGAGCGGGTCTCTGTTCCTTTAAAAAACATATGTTCAATAAAGTGTGAAATGCCATTATTTACTTTCATTTCATTTCGGGACCCAGCTAAAACCCAGACACCGATAGAAACTGATCGTACTGTTGGTATTTCTTCTAGTACAATACGTACTCCGTTTTGACAAGTATATCTTTTTACCAAGGTGAAACCTCCTATTACGATGGTGATCTATCTTTTTTCAGTCAACAGCTGACTAACTGTACTCATTTTATATTCTTTCTGTTTTATATTCAAAATAAGCTCCTGCAATGCCTTTTTTGTTACTTCGGTAGGGTGCATTAATATGATGGATCCAGCATCTACTTTTTTCATAACGCGATTTATCATCGCCCGTTTCGAAGGCTTTTTCCAATCAACGGTATCAACAGTCCAAAGAATCGTTTCCATTTCAAAATTGTCTACAACTTTTACTACTTCCTCATTGAAACTTCCCGCCGGTGGGGCAAATAACTTTGGCTTCTTACCTGTTATTCCTTCCAAAATATCATTGGTCCGTTTTACTTGCTCGTATATTTGCTGGGATGATAAGCGACTAAAGTCCGGGTGGTTATAGCCATGATTCCCAATTTCATGACCTTCCTCTTTAATCATTTTGACCAAATCTAAGTTTTGTTGAGCCCATTTGCCATCAATAAAAAACGTTGCTTTTACGTCACCATCATTTAATGTTTTCAACATATCGGGTACATGCTCTTCTCCCCATGCAACATTAACAGCAAACGAAACCATTTCCTTTTCCGGATGGCCTCGATACACAGGAGCCGCAGGTAAGTCAGAAAACTTTACCTCTGGTTCAATTTCTTTAAAAACCAACAGTTTCTCATCAAACCCACCATTTTGCTTCATTTTTTTATACGATTTTTTAATATCTACTTCCAAACCATTCAAGCCGGGCATTTTTTTCCACACTTTATCTATTTTAGCATTTTTAGGCTCTTTTTCATAATTTGCCGCGTTTTCAACAATTCGATTATATAGGGGATCATCGTTAGCTGTTTGTACTGGTACGTTTTTTATTGATGTAACATAATCCTTCGTATAAGGGTTTTCAAACGTGACAAATGAAATTGTAACTAATAACAGAAATAAGACCGTTTGGTACATATACCTACGCTTCATATCCATTCCCCCTCACCTAAAACTATGTATAGGTGGGACAGGTTAGAACCGAAGCCCCTAGAAATGCAAAAAGAAACTGGCATGCCAGCTTCTTCGGATGTAAGTTATGCTTTTTGTTGTTCTTTCTCTTCCTGATCTTTAATCGCCTGTTTTCTCGATAAGTTAACTCGACCTTGTTTATCAATTTCTTTGACTTTGACAAGGATTTCATCTCCGACCGATACGAAATCTGAAACGTTTTTCACATGTTTTTCATCTAATTCAGAGATGTGTACGAGACCTTCTTTACCAGGGAATAATTCAACAAAGGCACCGAACTTTTCAATTCGTTTTACTTTTCCTAAATAAATCTCTCCAACCTCGACTTCTCTCACAATATCTTCAATAATTTTCTTAGCCTTTTCATTCATAGAAGAATCGGTAGAAGATATAAATACTTTTCCGTCTTGTTCAATATCAATCTTAACTCCAGTATCTTCAATAATTTGATTAATTTGTTTTCCGCTCGGTCCAATAACGTCACGAATTTTGTCTGGGTTAATTTTCATCGTTAAGATTTTTGGTGCATATCGTGATAGCTCATTACGTGGGTCAGCAATTGTCTCTAACATATGATTCAATATTTCCATGCGACCTTTTTTTGCTTGTCCTAAAGCTTCATCTAAAATGTCACGAGAAAGACCTTCAATCTTAATGTCCATTTGTAATGCTGTGACACCGTTAGCTGTACCTGCTACTTTAAAGTCCATATCTCCCAGGAAGTCTTCCATTCCTTGAATATCTGTTAAAACGGAATAGTCATCACCGGATTTCACAAGTCCCATTGCAATACCTGCAACTGGAGCTTTAATTGGAACACCAGCGTCCATCATAGCCATTGTGCTTGCGCAAATACTAGCTTGAGATGTAGAACCATTCGATTCAAGCACTTCTGAAACAAGGCGAATTGTATATGGGAATTCTGTCTCTGATGGAATAACAGGCTCTAGTGCGCGTTCACCTAAGGCTCCATGTCCAATTTCCCGTCGGCCTGGTCCACGTATTGGCCCTGTTTCACCAACACTATATGATGGGAAATTATAATGGTGCATAAATCGTTTTGATTCTTCTAAGTCAAGCCCATCGAGAATTTGAACATCCCCAAGAGCACCTAATGTACATACGCTTAATGCTTGCGTTTGACCCCGTGTAAATAACGCAGAACCGTGTGCACGAGGTAAAATTCCTGTACGGGAAGTTAACTTGCGGATTTCATCAACACCACGACCATCTGGTCTGATTTTTTCCTTCGTAATAAGTCGGCGAACCTCTTCTTTCACAATCTTATCCAATACGGCTTTTACTTGGCTAAGCTTCTCTTCATCAGCTTCCTCTTCCGTATATTTTTCAATAATTTGTTGTTTCGCCTCTTCAATTGCTTGCTCTCTAGCTTTCTTTTCACGAACTTGTATCGCTTCGACTAAAGTGTGCTTCGCAACGTTTTCAACTTCCTCAACAATTTCATCTTCTAATTGGAATAGCTGAATTTCTGATTTTTCTTTTCCAACAGCTGCTATGATTTCTTCTTGAAATTCTACGATACGCTGAATTTCTTCATGGCCAAACATTATCGCTTCTAACATAACCTCTTCTGGAACTTCGTCTGCACCAGCTTCAACCATGTTTACAGCATCTTTCGTACCTGCAACAGTTAAATGAATGTCACTTTTCTCTAGTTGTTCAACTGTCGGATTGATAATTAGTTCACCATCAATGCGGCCTACAATAACACCAGCGATCGGTCCGTTAAATGGAATATCTGAGATACTTAACGCAATGGATGAACCAATCATTGCGGCAATTTCAGATGAACAGTCTTGATCCACACTCATAACCGTACTTATTACTTGTACTTCGTTACGGAAACCATCTGGGAATAATGGGCGAATTGGACGGTCGATTAATCTGGAAGCAAGGACTGCTTTCTCACTTGGGCGACCCTCCCGCTTTATAAACCCTCCTGGTATTTTTCCGACAGCATACAATCGCTCCTCATAATTGACCGTTAACGGAAAAAATGGTAAGTTTTTAGGTTCTTTTGATGCTGTAGCAGCTGAAAGAACGGCAGTGTCACCGTAACGGATCATACAAGCACCATTTGCTTGTTTCGCTAATTCTCCAATTTCAACGTTGAGCTTTCGTCCAGCTAATTCATAGGAGAATTGCTTCTTCTCTTCTGTCATATTGTTAAAACTCCTCTCAAATCTAAATTACCCCTATATGAGTATATATTGCTGTATTTAAACAAAATTATAAATGATTATGTATAAAAACTAAAGAAAAAGCGGGAATCCTCCCGCTTTTTTTAGTCTTAACGACGAAGTCCAAGTTTTTGAATTAACTCACGGTAACGAGCAACATCCTTCTTACGAAGGTAGTTTAACAAGTTACGACGTTTACCAACCATCTTCAATAGACCACGACGTGAGTGGTGATCTTTTTTGTGTGTACGTAAATGATCGTTTAAGTTCTGAATCTCCTCAGTAAGGATAGCAACCTGTACTTCTGGTGAACCAGTGTCGTTATCATGTGTTTTGAACTCGCTGATAAGTTCGTTTTTACGTTCTTGTGTAATAGCCATCCTATTCACCTCCTATTCATGTAATCCCCAATCCCCTAGCAAGCGTCGGTGATTCGTCTTGCCAAGCAATGGTTCTAGTTATTTCGTACGGGTATTAGATTACCGTTTTTTCAGGAAAATTGCAAGTGTTAATCCTTGGGCAAGTGTAAAATGTAACGACGTATATTCGATTCATCTGCATGCAACTGTTCTACAAGTTGGTCAACTCCGTTAAATTTCGTCTCTTCCCGAATAAAATGATATAAGTCCACATGTAACATCTCATTATACAGATTGGCCGAAAAATCAAAAATAAATACTTCAATTGATGGCTTATCTTCAAATTGTTGAAACGTCGGTTTATATCCAATGTTCGCCATCCCATAATAATAGTTGTTCTTCCATTTTATTCCGACAGCATATACCCCCATTTTGGGGATAATATAATCAGGAAGAACATCAATGTTGGCAGTGGGAAATCCAATTGTTCTTCCTCTTTGATCTCCAGTTACTACTTTTCCTTTAATACGATACGGACGACCTAGTAGTGAAGACGCCTGTTCCATTTCACCTTTTACAATTTTATTACGAATGAGTGAGGAACTGATTTTCTCGTCTCCTTCTGCAATTTTCTGAACTGTTGTATGTGTGAATTGGCCTTTCCCATGATCCTTAATCGTTTTCATATTGCCTTGTCCTTTAAAGCCATATGTAAAGTCAAATCCGGCAACTACATGTTGTACATTCAGTTGTATTAAGAAATGCTCTACAAATTGCTCAGGTAACAATTTAGCTAATGTTTCATTAAAATTGACAACATATACATAATCAATACCAAGCTGTTCAATCTGCTGCAATTTATCCTCTATTGGTGTAATGTAATGGACAGTTTGCTGCCCTTTGTTTAATACAACAGATGGATGTGGATGAAAAGTCATTACTCCACTACTATGACCTTTTTGTTCAGCTATATGTTTCGCTGTTTCAATCACTTCTTGATGACCACGATGTACCCCATCGAAATAACCGATAGCTAATGTCGTTGCCGGCATTTCATTTTGCTGCAAGTTATGAGGATATTGTAAGTTGTATACTCTCATTTTCTCACCTACTTCCCATTCGTATATGAGAACACTCGATACGGTTTCATAAACTGACGTTTTGCTGGGTGTCGTTCATATAGCGCAATTAATTGGTTTCGTTCATTTACAATTCGAAATAATGGAGTGTTCACCACCCCTTCAGGGAATGGTAAAACTTGTCCATTTCGATACTTGACCTCATCTTCGTCAGAAATGATTATTTCATCAAAGTCTTGTAAGGCAGCGTTCATTGATATAATGTAGTTTTGCAGCTCACCCTTTTCGGCAGCTTCTTCTGCATCTTCTAACGTTATAGCCTTATTTTGTGTAAAAGTACCAGACTGAGTTCGAGTCAAATTTGACATGTGGGCAGGAAAACCTAACGACTTCCCTATATCTACACATAGTGTGCGTATATAGGTTCCTTTTGAACAACGTACACGAACGGAAAACGTAACCTTCCCATCATCATTCTTTATGGAAGAAATCAATTCCATGTCATAAATTGATACGACCCGTTTTGGCCTTTCCACTTCAATTCCTTCACGTGCATATTCGTAAAGTCTTTTCCCATTTACCCTTATCGCAGAGTACTTCGGTGGTATTTGTTCAATATCTCCAACAAACGTTGCGAGTACTTCCTTAATTTTATCTTCTGAAAGAGACGGTACGTGTTTACGTTCTATGATATCTCCTTCCTGATCTTCCGTCTCTGTTGCAATGCCGAGACAAACTTCTGCCTCATACACTTTTTCGCCACCCATTAGTAACGGCGATAATTTCGTAGCTTGTCCAATACAAATTGGCAGCATACCTTCAACAGTTGGATCAAGGGTACCTGTATGACCGACTTTTTTCGTCTTTGCGATTTTCCGTACCTTAAATACACAATCATGGGATGTTAAGCCTTTTGGCTTCCACAACGGCAATACTCCATCCATATTGCTTTCACTCCGTTCCATCTTGCTGTTTTCAAAACAATAGGGATAGACACATTGGTCTATCCCTGTTTATTACTGATCTGTGTCTCCATCGTTTAAATCACGTAAAATGGTTTCAATCCGATTTCCATATTCAATTGCTTCATCAAATTCAAATGTGATTTCCGGAGTTTTTCGAAGACGAACCCGCTTTCCAATTTCGGAACGGATGAAACCTTTCGCCTTCGCTAATCCGACTAATGTGTCCTGCTTTTTATCATCGTCACCTAATACGGATATATATACTTTTGCTTGTTGGAGGTCACCTGTAACCTTTACAGCTGTTACTGTTACAAAACCAACTCTAGGGTCTTTAATTCTTCGGCTAATGATTTCTCCAAGCTCTTTTTTCATTTGTTCTGCAACTCGATTTGCACGTAAATCGCTCATTAGACGTCACCTCTTCTACTAAAAGGACGGATTAAAACCATTCTTGGTGATATTCGGTTACCTCCAAATCATGAAAAGAATCAATCGTGTTTAACACACTTTGTAAAACCCGTTCAATTTGTATTCTTTCCTTAGATACAAAGGCGATACCGAAAACTGTTCGTTGCCACAAGTCGTGGTACTTTAATTCACTTATGGAAACATTATAATCTTGTCGAACTTTGGAAATTACCTTTTTTAATATCGAGCGCTTCCCTTTTAACGAATGAACATCATATAAGAAACATTCGACTTCTAGGTAACCAATCATGTACGTTTAATTTCCTCCATGATATAAGCTTCAATAACATCGCCTTCTTTAATGTCATTAAAGTTTTTAATCGTCACACCACATTCATACCCTTGTGCAACTTCTTTCACATCATCTTTATATCGTTTTAGGGTGTCAATTTCACCTTCAAATTTCACTACACCATCTCGAATGACACGTACGCCAGAATTTCTTGTCACTTTACCCTCGGTTACGAAACAACCTGCAATTGTACCGATACGTGATACTTTAAATGTCTCACGTACTTCTATTTGACCAATTACTTTTTCTTCAAATTCTGGGTCAAGCATACCTTTCATAGCTGCTTCAATCTCTTCGATAGCTTTATAAATAATACGGTGTAGGCGAATGTCGACACTTTCTCTCTCTGCAGCCTTCTTCGCATTTACATCTGGTCTAACATTAAAGCCGATAACAATAGCGTTTGATGCAGAAGCCAAAATAATATCAGATTCATTAATAGCACCTACGCCTGTGTGGATAATTTTCACATTTACGCCTTCTACATCAATCTTCTGTAGAGAAGCAGCCAATGCCTCTACCGAACCTTGAACGTCGCCTTTTATAACGATGTTTAAATCTTTCATTTCACCTTGTTTAATTTGCTCAAATAAATCATCAAGATTTACTTTTACGCTATCATTACGTTGTTCCTCAATTTGCTTTTGTTGACGTGCTTCACCAATTTGGCGTGCTTTTTTCTCGTCATCAAATGCGATAAAGCGATCACCGGCTTGCGGCACGTCATTTAAGCCTGTAATTTCAACCGGTGTTGATGGTCCTGCCTCTTTAACGCGTCGACCTAAATCATTGACCATTGCACGAACACGTCCAAAGGTATGGCCAACAACAAGGGGGTCTCCGACCTTTAACGTTCCGTTTTGAACAAGCAATGTAGCTACTGAACCACGCCCCTTATCAAGCTGCGCTTCAATAACAGTACCTGTAGCAAGACGATTTGGGTTAGCTTTCAGCTCTTCCATTTCAGATACTAAGACAATCATTTCAAGTAGCTCGTCGATACCTTCACCTTGGATGGCAGAAAGTTTAACAAAAATTGTTTCGCCGCCCCAATCTTCTGGCACAAGTTCATGTTCTGTTAACTCTTGCATGACACGATCCGGGTTTGCCCCTTCTTTATCCATTTTATTAACCGCTACAATAACCGGCACTTCGGCTGCTTTTGCGTGGTTAATGGCCTCTACCGTTTGTGGCATTACACCATCATCAGCAGCAACGACTAAAATGGCAATGTCCGTTACTTGTGCACCTCTTGAACGCATGCTTGTGAAGGCAGCGTGACCAGGTGTATCTAAAAACGTTATTTTCTTCTCATCTACTTCAACTTGGTATGCACCAATATGTTGAGTAATCCCGCCAGCTTCTCCTGCAGTGACTTTTGTATGACGAATGGAATCCAATAATGTCGTTTTCCCATGGTCAACGTGACCCATAATCGTCACAACGGCTGGACGCTCAATTAAGTCTTCTGCGTCATCTTCGAAGTCAAAGTTTTCGATTGCAATATCGTCAATTTCTTCTTTTTCTTCCACTTCAACACCGTAATCTTCACAAATTAACTCAATGGACTCTTTATCCAATTCTTGGTTAATTGTTGCCATTACACCTAAGAACATCAACTTTTTAATTAACTCGGATGGTTCTTTGTTTAGCTTTTCAGCTAATTCTCCAACAGTAAGAGAGGAAACAAATGTAATTTTACTTGGGGTTTCCGCCTTGCCTTTTGCATCATTGTGGTGCCTTTGTGCATTGTTGTGATTTCGATTATCGTTACCGCTTTTTTTGTTTTTCTTATTTTGTTTCTTATTGTTTGGCTTTTGATTGTTCTGAGGTTTTTGATTCTTATTTTGTTGATTATTCTTTTTCTGGTTGTTTTGGGTGTTTGATTTATTTTGAGTATTCGTTTTCTTTTCTCCGTTCTTTTTCGGTTCTTTTTTCTCCTGTGCAGGTGTCTCTTTTGACCCGAATTGTTTATTTAATTTCGTAATGGTTTCGTCAGAAATCGTCGACATGTGGTTACTTACTTCAATATTTAATTCTTTTAATTTTTCAATGACATCTTTACTTTTTACATTCTTTTCTTTTGCGTATTCGTATATGCGTATTTTGCTCATACGTTCACCCCCGCTAATTTTAATTGAGCATCGTGGAGATCTTTTGTGCAAAACCTTTATCAGTAATTCCGATTGCTACCCTTCCACTTTTCCCAATAGCATTCGAAAGAGTATCTCGATCATCAGTAATAACATAAGGAATTTTATAATAAGTGCACTTATCCGTTAATTTCTTCTTCGTATTATTTGAAGCATCATTTGCGATAATAAGTAAAGAGATTTTCTGTTTCTTAATATCCCGAACAATAGCTTCTTCCCCTAATGTACATTTACCAGCACGAAAAGCGAGCCCAACTATATTTAAATATGATTGTTTCATTATTTAGCACCTTCAACTGCATTTAGCAAATCATCATAAATGGAATCATTCACTGACGCTTTCAAATGATGAGCTAAAACATTTTGCTTGCGTGCTTGTTCAATGGTTTCCCTATCTTTCGTAAGATAGGCTCCACGCCCATTTTGTTTTCCTGTTGTGTCAATGAAAACATCGCCCTCTTTATTGCGAACAACACGGATTAATTCTTTTTTCGGTTTCATTTCTTTTGTTACGATACATTTTCGTAACGGCACTTTCTTATTCTTCATTCCCATGACCTCCTATTCGAAAAGATTGTCATCCTCTTCAGAATAAGAATCATCTTCGGTATTACCCTCTTCAATAATACCTGCTGAAATGGCTTCGGATTCACTCTTTATATCAATCTTCCAACCCGTTAATTTTGCTGCTAATCGTGCGTTTTGACCTCTTTTTCCAATTGCTAAGGAAAGCTGATAATCCGGAACAACAACAGTTGTTGCTTTTTCTTCTTCATCAACAAGCACGGTTACAACTTTCGCTGGGCTTAGTGCGTTGGAAATGTAAACAACTGGGTCTTCAGACCATTGGACAATATCAATTTTTTCGCCTTTTAATTCATCAACGACCGCCTGAACACGTTGGCCGCGTTGTCCGACACAAGAACCAACTGGGTCAATGTCAGGGTTCTCAGCGTAAACAGATATTTTTGACCGGTCTCCTGCCTCACGGGCTACAGATTTAATTTCTACGATTCCGTCATAGATTTCAGGTACTTCCATCTCGAACAGTCGCTTCAACAACCCTGGATGGGTACGGGAAACAAATATTTGTGGTCCTTTGTTTGTACTTTCCACTCTCGTAATAAACACTTTAATACGGTCATGAATGTTGTACGTTTCATTAGGCATAATTTCGTTGAATGGAAGCCGTCCTTCTGCCTTCCCCAGGTTGACATAAATAAAACGATTATCTCGACGTTGGATAATCCCCGTCATAATATCTTCCACCCGGTCAGCGAATTCACCATAAATAACTCCACGTTCTGCTTCACGTACACGCTGTGTTACGACTTGCTTGGCAGCCTGTGCCGCAATTCTACCAAAATCTTTTGGTGTTACTTCAATTTCGATTACGTCCCCTACTTCGTAGTTTGGGTCGATTTTTGCTGCTTCCTCCAGGGAAATTTCGAGCTGATCATCTTCTACTTCTTCTACGATTTCCTTACGGGCAAATACTTTCATAGAACCGTCTTCTTCATTTAAATCTACACGTACATTTGTTTTTGATTTGAAATTTTTCTTATAGGCTGAAATTAGTGCCGCTTCCAGGGCATCAATTAGTACGTCTTTATCTATTCCTTTTTCTTGCTCCAAATATTGAATGGCTTCAAAGAGCTGATTGGTCACCATTATATCCTCCTTTAATTAAAAGATACTGCTAAGCGAGCTTTTGCAATTTTATCGTAAGGGATTTCAACGTTCTTTTTTCTCGTTTTCACTTTTGCTTCAATCGTGACTACGTCATCTTCAAAAGAAGTTAAAATACCTTCATACTCCTTTTCCCCATCTATTGGTTCATATAACTTCACATAAACATTATGGTTAAGGAACTTTTCAAAATCACGTTTTGTTTTTAAAGGTCTTTCAACCCCAGGTGAGGAAACTTCCAGAAAGTATGCTGTTTCAATCGGGTCTACGTCATCGAGCTTTTCACTTAACTGTTCACTTACTTTCCCGCATTCCTCTATATCAACCCCACCTTCTTTATCAACAAAGACACGCAGAAATCGATCTTTTCCTTCTTTAACAAATTCAACATCAACTAATTCCAGGTTCATATCGTCTAAGATTGGTTGAACTAATTCTTCGGTAATTTGCGTAACATTTTTACCCATTTCTTGTCCCTCCTTTTTTACGTAGAGAAAAGATTATGTACGTAAAATTCCCTGCTACGAAGCAGGGAATTACACGTGGTGAAAAGAGGCTTTCAAAACGAAAGAGTGGGTTTCCCCACTCTACTGTTACAGTACGTATCATTTGTTATACAAACAAAAATATACCATAGGAACTGGCAAAATGCAAATCTTACCTAAAACAACGATAACTGGTTTTTGTCAGGTAAACCTTCTAAGCAACCATGATTATCCATGTATTCAAGTACGGTTTTCGAGATGCGGCTTCTTTCCCGTAAATCTTCCTTGGATAAGAACTCCCCATCCTCTCGTGCTTTTTCAATGTTAAAGGCTGCGTTTGTTCCTAATCCATCAACAGCGTTAAAAGGCGGAATTAATGTGTTTCCGTCAACAATGAATTCGGCAGCATTGGATCGGTATAAGTCTACTCTTTGGAAAGCGAAGCCACGTTCACACATTTCTAAAGCTAACTCAAGAACCGTTAACAAACTCTTTTCTTTCGGTGATGCGTCGTTCCCTTTTGCTAAAATTTCTTCAACCCGCTTACGAATTGCATCCGAACCTTTAACCATTGTATCTAATTCGAAATCATCGGCACGAACTGTAAAATACGCTGCGTAAAATTGAATTGGGTAGTGGACTTTGAAATATGCAATACGTACAGCCATTAATACGTAAGCAGCGGCGTGGGCTTTCGGGAACATATATTTAATCTTTTTACATGATTCAATATACCAGTCGGGAACGCCATGTTTCTTCATTTCCTCTATCCAATCATCTTGTAATCCTTTCCCTTTACGGACAAATTCCATAATCTTAAAGGCTAAAGACGACTCCAACCCTTTGTGCATTAAATTAACCATAATATCGTCACGACAGCCAATTACATCTGCTAGTTCACACATTCCTTTATTAATTAACTCTTGAGCATTTCCTAACCAAACGTCAGTACCGTGAGATAACCCGGATATTTGAACTAATTCTGCAAATGTAGTCGGTTTTGTATCTTCTAACATTTGGCGAACAAACCGGGTTCCGAACTCGGGTACACCTAAAGTACCCGTCTTACAGTTGATTTGCTCAGGTGTAACCCCAAGAGATTCTGTTCCACTAAATATTTTCATTACTTCCGGATCATCTGTTGGCACTGTTTTAGGATCGATACCCGTTAAGTCTTGCAACATTCGGATAACCGTTGGATCATCGTGTCCAAGGATATCTAACTTGAGTAAATTGTCGTGGATTGAGTGGAAATCAAAGTGTGTTGTTTTCCATTCAGATTTACGGTCGTCGGCTGGGAACTGAATAGGTGTAAAATCATAAATTTCCTTGTCATCTGGGACAACAATTATACCACCAGGGTGTTGTCCCGTAGTCCGCTTCACACCTGTACACCCTTGAACTAAGCGGTCTACTTCGGCACCTCTAAATGTCAAATCATGGTCTGAAGCGTACCCTTTTACATACCCGTAGGCCGTCTTCTCCGCAATTGTTCCGATTGTTCCTGCACGATAAACGTTGTCTTCACCAAAGAGCACTTTCGTATAATTGTGGGCTTTCGGTTGATATTCACCTGAGAAGTTCAAGTCAATATCAGGTACTTTATCCCCTTTAAATCCAAGGAACGTTTCGAAAGGAATATCTTGTCCATCTTTTGTTAAAGGTTTGCTACAATTTGGACAATCCTTTTCAGGTAGGTCAAATCCTGATCCTACAGATCCGTCCGTAAAAAATTCATAGTAGTGACAGTCCATGCAAACATAATGAGGTGGCAACGGATTTACCTCTGTAATTTCAGTCATCGTAGCTACGAAGGATGACCCGACCGAACCACGGGAGCCAACTAAATAGCCATCATCTAACGATTTTTTTACGAGCTTTTGGGAAATCAAATAAATTACCGCAAATCCATGCCCGATAATACTGTCTAATTCCTTCTCTAATCGTTTTTCAACAATTTCTGGTAATGGATCACCATAAATACTTTTTGCTCTGTTATAACTCATTTCCCGTATTTCTTGGTCTGCACCGTCAATATTTGGTGTGTAAAGGTCTTCCTTTATTGGCTTAATTTCATCAATCATATCAGCAATTTTTTTTGTGTTTGTGACAACAACTTCTTTCGCCTTTTCTCCCCCTAAAAAGGAAAAGATGTCTAACATTTCATCCGTAGTCCGAAAGTGAACATCAGGAACACGTTGGCGATTTAACGGGTTCCCGCTCTGGGAAGCAATTAAAATTTGTCGATAAATTTTTTCATGGGGTTCTACGTAATGAGTGTTCCCTGTTGCGACAACAGGCTTCCCTACCTTCTCTCCCAGTTCAACAAGGTTTGTTAAAATGTCTCGAAGTTGATGTTCATCTTTCACGAGTTCCTTTTCAATTAAGTGCATATAGTTCTCTGGAGGCTGTATTTCAATATAATCATAGAAATGAGCAACGGTTTCAGCCTCTTCCTTGGACTTTTGCATCATTGTTTCAAATAACTCGCCTTTATCACAACCTGAACCTACTACGATACCTTCCCTATGCTTTTGTAATTTTGAACGGGGAATACGTGGGACACGATAAAAGTAGTCCACATGGGCTAAAGAGACAAGTTTGTATAAATTTTTCAAACCCGTTTCATTTTGAGCAAGCAAAATGCAATGGGATGGTCTGGAACGTTGATAGGCATTTCCTTCTCCCATATGGTCATTTAATTGCTTATGATTCGTAATATCCCGTTTAAAACATTCTTTCAATAAATTCCAAAGTAAGTAACCTGTTGCTTCGGCATCATATATCGCTCTATGGTGCTGAACGAGTTCAATATTTAAATGCTTACACAATGTATTTAAACGGTGATTCTTTAATTCTGGAAATAAGAATCTAGATAATTCCAGTGTATCGATGACTGGATTTGTCGCTTTCGGTTGACCGATCTTTTTTAGCCCTTCGTTTAAAAAGCCCATATCAAAACTGGCATTATGGGCAACGAGGACATCATCCCCCATCCAAGCGTGGAATTTTTCCAACACTTCTACAACTTCCGGAGCATCCTTCACCATATCATCGGTAATACCCGTTAACTCTGTTGTTGTTTCACTTAATTTGTGGTGCGGGTTCGCAAACGATTCGAACCGATCAATAATTTCCCCATTTTTAACTTTTACAGCTGCTAGCTCAATGATAGTATCATAGGCTGCCGATAAACCTGTCGTTTCTACGTCAAACACAATGTATGCAGCATCTTCTAAGTTTCGGTTTCTTTCGTTATATGCAATTGGTACACCATCATCTACTAGATTCGCTTCTACCCCGTATAATATTTTTATATTATGTTTTTGACCCGCTGCAAAAGCTTCAGGATAAGCCTGGGCTACGGCATGATCTGTAATAGCAATCGCTTCATGACCCCATCTTGCTGCCTGTCCAATAAGACGAGAAGGTGATACAGGGGCATCCATTTGACTCATCGTCGTGTGGGCATGAAGTTCAATACGTTTTTCCCCTTCTGGAGCCTTATCCTTGCGAACTGTTCCTTGAACTTCATTGATACTTTGAGCGTTCATCGTTAATTCATTGGTAAAGTTGTCCGTTTGCACATTTCCTTGTGCTTTTATCCACATTCCTTTTTTTAACTGCTTGAACATTTCCCCGTCTTTCTCGCCACGGGAAAACATTTTGATTTGTAAGGAATCTGTGTAATCCGTTAACTTGATAATGAGCAAATGGCGGCCTGACCGAAGAAGACGCATATCAACATCAAATACATAGCCTTGAATCGTTAACCGTTTCTCTTCATCCTGAACCATTCTTAATTCAACTGGCTCATCTTGAATTTGATGCCCGTACGTAAATGGACCTTCGTACGTTTGCTCACCCTCTGCTGCCTGTTTCCGCGCTTTTTCTTCTTTTTCTTTAATCGCCTTTTGGATGAACGACTGGTCTTCCTTCTTCTTTTGTTCTTGAAAACGAGTTAATTCTTCCTCGTTCGCCTGGGCGACTTCTGGTTTCACCATCAATGTAGGAATACCGGATTTTCGACAAAAGTATGGAATTACATCATCCAGCTTCTTCTTCATTGCGTGTGCTTCCGCTTCGTTACGAGCTTTTATGATCACTTGTTTTCCTTGTATCCTTGGCACTTGGCGTTCTAACACTGACTTGTACATTGGCGACAAGTCAGGAATACTTTTCATAAAATAATGCCAATACTCCTTTAGTTGTTCTTCTTCAATGTTATGGTTTTTAGCGTGTATGGAAAAATCTATTGTGGCAATATGGAGAAATGACTCTTTCAGTTTAGCCTCAAAAATCCGAAATACTTCCGTAGGTAATATTTGAGGAAATGAGAACGTGAAATGCCATTTTTTTTCTTTTGTATATACTGTAAGCTTTTCTAATGTTGATTCTTGAAAATATGCTTGTACCATGTCATCAGGTAAACCAAGTTGTTCAAGCAAAATTTTCATCTTTTCTCTATTCGTAACGTTCATCTTACATCCTCCAGTTCCCAAAAAAACGATTCGTAGAAATGTAGAACCCTTGCCACAAGGGATATGCGACAAGGGTATCAATTTGACTATCTATATTATATCATTTTTAGCGACGATTTTCGTCTATTTTCTATCATTATTCAGATGCAAGAAATTGGTTTACTACTTGTAAAATTTCTTCTTTTTCTACTTCTTGTTGGTTTCCATTACTACGTTCTTTTACTTCCACAACACCTTCGCCAGCACGTTTACCTACAGTAATACGTAACGGAATGCCGAACAAATCACTATCAGCAAATTTCACACCAGCGCGTTCTTTACGGTCATCATACAATACTTCGACACCGGCTTTTTGCAACTGAGTATATAATTCATCCGCTAGTTGTTTCTGTTCTTCATTTTTCATGTTGAGCGCCAATAAATGCACTTGGTATGGAGCGATCTGAACAGGCCATGTCATACCATTATCGTCATGATATTGTTCAACAATAGCCGCAACTGTTCTCGATACACCAATTCCGTAACATCCCATAATCATTGAATTGGAGCGTCCATTTTGGTCCAAATAAGATGCATCCATTTTATCTGAATAAAACTTTCCTAGTTTAAACACATGTCCTACTTCTATCCCCCGTGCAAACTGAATCTTTCCTTGTCCATCAGGAGACGGATCTCCTTCTTGGATAAACCGTAGGTCAGCATATGTTGCCTCAAAGTCACGCTCTGGATTTACATTTATATAATGATAGCCATCTTCATTAGCACCACAAGATACATTACGTAAATATTTTACCGCATTGTCCGCAACAACTTCCACGTCTTTTCCCGGGTTGATCGGGCCTAAAGAACCAAAACCTGCACCCATTAATGTTTTCGTGTCTTCTTCAGTTGCTAGTTCTACAACACTGGCATCAAAAAGGTGCTTCAGTTTTATGTCATTCACTTCATGATTTCCGCGAGTAACAACTAAAACAAACTTATCATCTACTTTAAACATTAACGCTTTTAAGCCTTGATCAACAGAGTGTCCTAAATATTGCGCAACTTCTTCCATTGTTTTTTGGTTTGGGGTTTCAATTTTTTCTAATTCTTTCATTGGTTCGGTTGATTGCGCATATTCTGTGACAACTGGAGCCATTTCTACGTTCGCGGCGTAGTTAGACTGATCAGAGTAAGCTATTGTATCTTCGCCAACTTCTGATAACGCCATAAACTCATGTGTATCTTTACCACCCATTGCACCAGAATCAGCAATGACTGCTCGAAAGTCTAATCCACAACGTCTAAAAATGTTGGCATAAGCCTCATACATTCGATCGTATGCCTCATCTAAACTATCAAATGAATCATGGAACGAGTATGCATCCTTCATTACAAACTCACGACCACGAAGCAGTCCAAAACGAGGGCGTTTCTCGTCACGGAACTTCGTTTGAATTTGATATAGTGTTAACGGTAGTTTCTTATAACTATTGACTGTATCACGAACTATCCCCGTAATCACTTCCTCATGTGTTGCCCCAAGTGCAAACTCACGTTCATGGCGATCGTGCATACGCATCAGTTCAGGTCCATACGTATACCAACGGCCAGACTCCTTCCATAGTTCAGAAGGTTGCAATGCCGGCATAAGCATTTCTGATGCACCCGCTTTATCCATTTCTTCTCTAACGATGTCTTCTACCTTTTTTAGTACCTTTTTCCCTAACGGTAAGAAGCTATAAACACCCGATGCCACTTGGCGAATAAAACCTGCTCTTAATAACAACTGGTGACTTTTTATATCTGCATCAGCAGGTACTTCTCGTAATGTTGGAATTAACATTTGCGACTGTTTCATATCCATGCACCTCAATCTTCTACTATATAATTATTTCCGTGTTCACTTCTTCGGTGCGACTAATTATTAATAAATAGTCTTTGAATATCATTCCATGTAACGACTATCATCAATAACATTAGAAGGGCAAATCCAATAAAATGAATGATTCCTTCTTTCTGAGGATCTAACGGTTTGCCTCTAATGGCCTCTGCACCAATAAATAAGAGTCTCCCGCCGTCCAGGGCCGGTAGTGGTAATAAGTTAATAATCCCTAAATTGATACTTAACATAGCTGTCCATGTTAAGAAGTTAAATATACCTGTTTGAACTACTCGATCGGTCGCATCGTAAATACCAACAGGACCTGCAAGATTGTCAATTGAAATCTGTCCGGTCACTAACTTCCCAACACTGTCAATAATCAAGATTGTAATATCATAAGTTTGCACAAACCCATACTTTAAGACTTGTGAAAACGATTTTTGGAAGGGCCTTGTCACCCCAATTTGACCGAATTGATTCCCTTCTTCATCCTCTATGGCGTCTGGTGTCACAGGAACCGTTAAAATCTGATCGTTGCGCTCTACAGTTAACTCTACTTCTTCGTTTGGATGACTACGAATTGCAATAACAAAATCCATCCAACTATCTACGGATTCGTGTTCTACTTTCAAGACTCGATCATTTTCTTGTAAGCCAGCCTTTTCTGCAGGTGCACCTTGCTGTAGATTACCTAGTCTTGCTTCATCTACAGGTACACCTTGTAAGAAACCTAACAACAAAAAGATAAAAATTGCCAGTAAAAAGTTCATCATTGGACCTGCAAAAATTTGTATTGCTCTTTGGGGTATCGACTTTGAAGCAAACTGACGGTCGTATGGGGCAATTTGGGTCTCTACCTCATCCATAACAAACATAGCTTTATCGTCAATTTCGAAGGATAGACGCTCCTCACTGTCGACGTCATATCCTTGTATAACGAGTTGATGGTCTAAGTCGGCCTTTTCCACCTCAATAATTCGTGCATCTGGGTGTTTCGATTTATTGTTTACAATAATTCTTTTCACTTTTCCCTGTTGGTTAAACTCCAGTCCAATATGGTGACCAGGTTTTAAATCGATAATCTCCGGGTCTTCTCCGGCAACACGAACGTATCCACCAATCGGGAGTAAACGAATTGTGTATAATGTTTCGTTTTTACGATAAGAAAAGATTTTTGGTCCAAAACCAATTGCAAATTCACGAGCTAACATACCCGCTCTCTTCGCAAAAATTAAGTGGCCTAACTCGTGTATAAATACAAGAAGACCAAACATGAGAATAAAAGCTATGACGGTATTCAAACGGAGCACCTTCCTTTAGTTAACATAGGTTCTTACTTGTCGCCTTATGTCTTGATCGATTTGAACAATCGTATGTAAGTCAGGATCTAAGATTGTTGTATGTTCATGTAAGGCTCGTTCTACAAATTGTTCTATTGATAAAAATGATATGTTTCCATTTAGAAACTGATGAACAGCTTCTTCATTTGCTGCATTAAAAACGGTTGGCATCGTTCCACCAGTTTTCCCTGCAAAATATGCTAGTTTTAAGCCCGGAAACCGGTTAAAGTCCATCTCTTGAAAATGTAATTTGCCTACTTCCATTAAGTTTAACCCTTTTCCTAATGGGAATTCAAGTCGCTCGGGATACCCGAGTGCATACTGAATCGGAATTCGCATATCCGGCGTTCCAAGCTGTGCCATCATACTTTTGTCTTGAAATTCAACGATAGAATGTATAACACTTTCTCGATGTAGTACGACATCAATATGGTCATATGGCATACCAAATAACCAGTGAGCTTCTATTACTTCTAATCCTTTATTCATCATTGTAGCAGAATCAACGGTAATTTTGGCGCCCATACTCCAGTTTGGATGTTTTAAAGCATCCTGAAGTGTAACTTCTTTCAACTCATCCCGGGATAAGTCACGGAAACTCCCACCCGAAGCGGTTAAAATGATTCTCTCTGCCTCCCGAATGTTTTCACCTCGAAGACATTGATGTATAGCGGCATGTTCACTATCTACAGGTAATAGTTCGACCCCATGTTTCTTTGCCTCTTTCATTACGATGTGACCCGCTGTAACAAGGGTTTCTTTATTAGCAAAAGCTATTTGTTTCTTTGCCTGTATAGCTCCTAACGTTGCATCTAATCCGACACTGCCTAACACAGCATTTACAACGATATCTACTTCGGGGTGTGTGGCCACCTCTTTCATGGCTTCCACGCTATCAAGAATTTTGGTATTTGGCAGTGAATAGTGTTCGAGTTTTGATTTTGCATCTTGATTAATGACCACGACAAACTTTGGTTGAAATTCCTTGATAATCGGTAACGCTTTTTCAATATTTTTATGGAAAGCGAACGCAAAAAGAGAGAAGCGTTCAGAATGTTCTCGGATGACATCCATCGTTTGTAATCCGATGGAGCCGGTTCCTCCTAACAACGTTACATTTTTCATATAAACCGCTCCTAAATAAATTGAATAAAGTGTAATAACGGTAGAACAAAAATGAGGCTGTCGAAACGGTCTAAAATTCCACCGTGCCCAGGCAAAATATTCCCTGAATCTTTCACATGATATGTTCGTTTAAAGGCTGATTCAACTAAATCACCAATCTGCCCTACTATTGAAGCAAGGATGGTAACACCAATGACAACACTCATGGAATCAGAAACTGGGTAGAGTAACTGAAAAATAATTGCTACGATACATGCTGAGGCAATTCCACCTATCGAACCTTCAATTGTTTTCTTAGGGCTAATTTCAGGCCATAACTTACGCCTCCCGAAAGCACGTCCAATAAAATAGGCTCCCGTATCTGTTGCCCATATAACAAATAAGGCATAAAAGAGGAAATGCAGACCTTCTACTCTTGTCTCCATTAAATAGAAAAAACCCATTCCTATATATAGTGAGGAAAGTAAAAGAAAGCCTACTTCATCAAAGGTAAAAGCATTTTTCACGAGAACCGTATATGCCAATAAAAGAAGAACAATCATTGTTACAATATCCACTTTACTAAAGGATGAAGCTGCAAAAAATGACAATAAAGCTTCATCAGATAGCAAAATCCACAATAATACATACGTAATCATTGCAGGTACGGAAAATATTGATATTTTTCGCATTTTCATCAATTCAGTAATGGCAATTGTAGCCAGCAAATAAACGAGTATTTGAAATGGCCACCCACCGTAAAAGACGATTGGTATAAAAAAGATTACGGCTAAAATTCCTGTTAGTACTCGTTGTTTCATAATACGATCAGCACCTTAAATCCCTCCATATCTCCTTTTTCGGTTTTGGTATTCAAGGAGGGCTAATTTAAATTGTTCTTCATCAAAGTCTGGCCAAAACACATCCGTGAAATAAAATTCCGAGTAGGCAATTTGCCAAAGGAGAAAGTTGCTAATCCTTACTTCCCCACTGGTTCGAATTAATAAGTCGGGATCACGAACGTGAGAAGTATATAATCTTGCAGATATATAGTCCTCTGTTATCTCATTAGGAGATAATTGACCATCAGCTACCTCTTTCACAATTTGGTTCACAGCACCTGTGATTTCAGCTCTACTTCCGTAGTTCAATGCAAAATTCAGGACCAAACCTGTATTTGTAGAGGTTTGTTCAATAGCTTTATGAATAGCTTCTTTTGTATGTTCCGGGAGGGGGGTTAAATCACCGATCGTCCTCACTTGAACATTGTTGTCGATCAGCTCAGGTAAATATGTATGAAGAAATTCACCAGGAAGCTTCATAATAAATTCAACTTCCGTTTTGGGTCGTTTCCAGTTTTCTGTAGAGAAAGCATACAGGGTTAATGCCTCTATATTGTATTCTACAGCCTGTCTGACAACCTTTTTAACAGTCTCCATTCCTTCTTTATGGCCTGCTGCTCGAGGCAGTCCTCTCCGTTTCGCCCAACGTCCGTTACCATCCATAATAATAGCAACGTGGCGCGGGATATTCGTTAAAGTTGACTGATCATTCTCTTTTTGTTTTCGTTTACGAAAAATTGGTAGTCGTATGGACATAAACGAAATCCCCCATAGGATTTATGTATTAAAGAAAAAAGTGGGCTTTCGTCGCCTAAATTAGAACGAAAGCCTTATGGTTAATCTATAAATCATTGCAATATGAAGTGAAACATTAAACTTCCAAAATTTCTTCTTCTTTATCTTTCGTTAATTGGTCAATTTTAGCAATGTTTTCATTGGTTACATTTTGGACTTCGTCTTGATAATGACGGTGTTCATCTTCCGTTAACTCACCGTCTTTTTCTAACTTTTTCAACTGATCGTTTGCATCACGACGAATGTTACGAACTTGTACCCGACCTTCTTCAGCATATTTGCGGACAACTTTCACTAATTCTTTCCTACGCTCTTCCGTTAATGCTGGAATTGTAATACGAATGATGTTTCCATCATTAGAAGGTGTTAAGCCTAAATCAGCCTTTTGAATTGCCTTTTCCATTTCTTCTAATGCGGACTTATCAAATGGTGTAATTAAAAGCTGGCGTGCTTCAGGCACCGAAATGTTAGCAAGTTGTTTTAATGGCGTAAGTGCACCGTAATATTCTACATGGACACTGTCTAAAATAGCTGGATTAGCTCTTCCTGCCCGAACTGTTGCTAGTTGACGTGAATATGCTTGAACAGCTTTCTCCATTTTTTCACGGGTTTCCTTTAATACTGCATCACTCATTGTTATTTCCCCCTCACAATTGTTCCAATATTGTTACCTTCAACTACTTTTTTAATATTTCCGTTTTCTGTTATAGAGAACACAATTAACGGTATATCGTTATCCATACATAAGGTAGATGCAGTAGAGTCCATTACACCTAGACCTTCATTTAAGACATCTAAATATGATAATTCATCATATTTCACTGCATCTTTGTTCACTTTTGGATCGTCATTATAAACACCGTCTACGTTATTTTTCGCCATTAAAATGACGTCAGCTTCAATTTCTGCCGCTCTTAAAGCTGCTGTCGTATCTGTTGAGAAGTACGGATTGCCTGTACCACCAGCAAATATTACAACACGTTTTTTCTCCAAATGACGAATTGCTTTTCTGCGAATATACGGTTCAGCCACTTGACGCATCTCAATTGATGTTTGAACACGTGTAGGTATTCCGTAGCTTTCTAAGCTGTCTTGGAGGGCCAATGAATTCATAACCGTTGCTAGCATTCCCATGTAATCCGCAGTAGCACGGTCCATGCCCATTTCAGCGCCACCTTTTCCGCGCCAAATGTTTCCGCCACCAACAACGACTGCGACTTCAACCCCTAATTCAGCAACTTCTTTTACTTGTTGTGCTACAGAATTAATAACTGAAGGCTCAATGCCGAATCCTTGGTTTCCGCTTAATGCTTCTCCACTCAGTTTTAGTATAATCCTCTTATATTGAGTTGTTGTCATAATAACCTCCATTACATTTTATGTACAAAGATGCCTTTTTGAAAATAGGGAACACACCGTGTCCCCTATTTGTCTTTACGTGTTTTATTTTTTCACTTGATTCATAACTTCTTCAGCAAAGTTTTCTTCACGCTTCTCCAGGCCTTCTCCTACTTCATAACGAACAAACTTCGCTACGCTTCCGCCTTTAGCTTCAACAAATTTTTTCACTTTTTGATCTGGGTCTTTAACAAAGTCCTGTTCCAGCAAGCAAATTTGTTCGAAAAATTTACCAAGACGACCTTCTACCATTTTCTCAACGATGTTCTCAGGCTTACCTTCGTTTAGCGCTTGTTGCTTAAGAACTGTACGCTCATGGTCAACTTCCTCTGCAGGAACTTCGTCACGAGATACATATTTTGGATTTACCGCTGCAACGTGCATTGCTACGTCTTTAGCTGTTGTTTCATCAGTTGTGCCTTCAAGAAGTGTTAATACACCAATACGACCACCCATATGTAGATATGCACCAAATGCATCGTTGTCACTCTTTTCAAAAATTGTGAAGCGACGCAGTGTAAGTTTCTCTCCAATTTTCGCAATAGCGGATGTAATGAAATCTTGTAGTGTGTCCCCTTCACCATGAAGCTTTTGCTGTAGTGCTTCATCTAGGTCTGCAGGTTTTTGTGTTACAAGATGACGACCAATATCTTTAAGTAAGTTTTGGAACTGTTCGTTTTTCGCAACGAAATCTGTCTCACTGTTCACTTCAAATAAAACTGCTGTATTGCCCTCTACTTCAATATGAGTAGACCCTTCTGCAGCAATACGGTCCGCTTTTTTCTGTGCTTTCGCGATTCCTTTTTCACGAAGGAAATCAACTGCTTTTTCCATATCACCATCAGTTTCTGTTAGTGCTTTTTTACAATCCATCATACCTGCACCTGTTTTTTCACGAAGTTCTTTAACCATTTTAGCTGTTACTGCCATTTTCCTTCCTCCTTCACGTCATTCGAAATATCGTATACTTTAAAAAAGGTGATAAAAGGCTTTCCCTCTTATCACCTCAAAAACCTTTCTTACTCTTCTACTGATGTTGCTTCAACATCTTCGTTAGCTTCACCTTGTTTTGCTTCCAAAACAGCGTCAGCTAGTTTAGATGTAATAAGCTTCACAGCACGTATAGCGTCATCGTTTGCTGGAATTACGTAGTCAACTTCATCTGGATCACAGTTCGTGTCCACCATAGCTACGATTGGAATGTTCAATTTATGAGCTTCCGCAATCGCGATACGCTCTTTACGTGGGTCAATAACGAATAGAGCATCAGGAAGTGTTTCCATATCTTTAATTCCGCCTAAGAATTTCTCTAGACGTTCTTTTTCTTTAAGGATTTGAACTACTTCTTTTTTCGGAAGTACTTCAAACGTTCCGTCTTCGCCCATACGCTCGATGTCTTTTAGGCGTTGGATACGTCTACGGATTGTATCGAAGTTTGTTAATGTACCACCCAACCAACGTTGGTTAATGTAGTACATGCCAGAACGGATAGCTTCTTCTTTCACAGTATCCTGTGCCTGCTTTTTCGTTCCTACGAAAAGGATTGTACCACCATCAGCAGCTACATCCTTAACAAAATTAAATGCTTCTTCAACCTTTTTCACGGTTTTTTGAAGGTCGATGATGTAAATACCGTTACGCTCTGTAAAGATGTATCTTTTCATCTTTGGATTCCAACGGCGTGTTTGATGTCCAAAATGAACACCAGCTTCTAGCAATTGTTTCATTGAAATGACTGACATTTTGTTTCCTCCTAATTGGTTAATTGCCTCCGTTTGACTCATCTTTTTAACAGGAACTTGGTCCCCAAGCACCCCCTGTAAAAATCGCCAAACGTGTGTTTTAACACCAAAAGTAAATATATCATAAGGTTAGCATTCAATCAAGAACATTTATTTATTATTTCGATGAAATTTGATAAAGAGTTCAATTTCTGTTTTTCCGATGTTCAGTTTCCTAGCAATCTCTTCAACAGAATACCCTTGCTCATATAGTTGAACTACACGCGTATGTAGCTTCGGGGGCTCTATTTCATCGTCTATTACCAAGCTCTCTGGAATATATGATTGTTCTTGTACGATGGTTTGATCTTCGGTTTGTCCATGATCTTCCTTCACAAATACATGTCTGCTCTCCTCTTTTCTTTCAACAGCTTCCTGATGGTCTGGCAATTCATTTGGTGAAGACGGACTAGGTACGGGTACCTTGCCGTTATCATTTTCATCATTTCCAACGTGTTGAATGTTATTCAAAAACTTTTCATTTTCATCTTTCAATTCTTGCAAATAAGATTGAAACAATCCCTCAATTTCTTGCACTGTTTCATAGGACTTTTCTTCCTGATGTATTGGTTGAATATATTTCCGATATACATATATAAACAGAAGAAAGGTAACAACATGTAATGCGAGACTAAACACTATATAAAACGTCAACATATTATCCCTACTTTGCGGATTAAATTATCGTATAGAATTTTCCAATTCATTCTTCAACTTAAAAATAGCCCTGCTATGAATTTGTGAAATTCTCGAGGTAGATAGATGCAAAATCTCACCGATTTCTGTCAATGTTAGGTCCTGCTCATAAAACAAGCTAACAACCAGTTGTTCCTTTTCGTTTAAATTTTTCACAGCCTCTGCAAGTTCCTTAACATTCTCTTGCTTAATTATAGCTTGATCGGGAGAAAGTTCTTTTTGATCGGGGACGGTATAACCGATTCCTTCTTTATTTTCATCCCCATAATGGCCTTTATCTTCTATCGACATGATGTTTGAAAATAAAGAGTCCTTCACAACCATTTCTACTTCTTCTGGGGTCATATTGACTTTCTTTGCTACTTCTTCAGAAGTTGGCGTGCGATTTAACTGTTGTTCCATTTCTTCTGTAACTGTTTCAATTTGCTTTGCTTTATCCCGTATCGACCTAGGCAACCAATCCTCTTTTCGTAAACCGTCCAAAATAGCCCCACGAACACGGAAGGAAGCATACGTATCAAACTTCAAATCACGATCAAAATCAAATTTTTCTAGTGCATCAACAAGCCCCATTAACCCTAAACTTTTAATGTCTTGTTTACTAACATTTTTCGGCAAATGTGCTGCAATTCTCTGTACATGATAATCAACTAATGATTGATATTGCCTAACCAAATCATTACCTGCTTCCGGGTCACGATTCTCTTGCCACTTCTTCCAAGTTGTTTCAATGGACGTGGAGGTTGCTTTCAACATGAATACCCCTTTCAATAAAATCTACTTATATGACTTTTATGCCTGATTGTACTGTCTTAACGGTAAGATTAGCGGTTTGTGGATCAAAGATAATTGACCTTCCATTTGAACCACCTACGTCTTCACTAATAATTGGAATTGAATAAGAAAGAAATTGTTGCTTAACAGCTTCTACATTATGCTTGCCGATTTTCGCTAATTCATTTGATGCAGCATTTGGGAACATATGGGCACCACCAGCAATCTTTGCTTTGAGTGATGTCTTACTTACTCCTAAATAAGTTAATCGCCTAATCAATTCAGGTATTGCTACACTTGCATATTTCCCTTTACTCGCCTT
The DNA here is from genome assembly GCF_024259515.1 of Salirhabdus salicampi. Lineage (NCBI taxonomy): Bacteria > Bacillati > Bacillota > Bacilli > Caryophanales > Bacillaceae > Salirhabdus > Salirhabdus salicampi. The sequence continues at coordinate 121,237 of NZ_JANBWE010000002.1, forward strand.
TGGATCCGTAATCTTCGAAGGCTTTGAAAGCATAATATGGGCCATTCCGGCCACCTTCACTGTGTCATCGTACAGAACAACACCGACACAGGACCCTAAGCCAGACGTTTGTATAACGACAGGGCTTTTGACTACATTTAACTCCCCTATCCCAATTTTTACCGTTTGCTTTTGATTATTTATCATTTTCCATACTCCAATGGCTATACATGAACGATAATTGTCATGTTCATATTGTTTATTTTGCGATTTGACCTAACCCAATATTAGGAGTGTATCTCTCTTCATTATGACAACTGTTGTAATTCATCAGTTGATAATACTTCATCTAAATGTAGTAACAAAAGTAATCGTTCCCCTACTTTTGCAACTCCTCTTATATAGTAATTTTCATTCGTATCCACGATTTCCGGAGCAGGTTCAATTGAACTTACCGGAACATCAACGACATCGTTAGCTCCATCGACAATCATTCCTAGTTGCTTTTCTCCTACTTGGACAACAATAATGCGAGTTTGGTCTGTATATGCAATTTGCTCTAACTGAAAACGTTCACGCAAATCGATTACAGGAGTAATTTCACTCCTCAAATTCATGACTCCTTTTACAAATGACGGTGTATGTGGCACCCTAGTTATGGGCTGTGTACGCTCAATCGAGCCAACATAGTCAATCGAGACACCATACTCCTCTTCTCCTAACTGAAACACAATGACCTTCTCACTTTTCGTACCTTCTCCCATCATTATTCCTCCCCCTTTACTTTACTAGCACATTACTATCAATTACTAAAGCAACTTGTCCGTCCCCTAAGATTGTCGCACCTGATATTGCATGAATGTTCGTTAAGTACTTTCCTAATGACTTTAGTACCACTTCCTGCTGACCAATCGCTGAATCAACTACAATTCCTGCCATTCGTTCCCCTTTCCGAACAATTATAATAGAAGAGGAATCATGTACTGTTTGATTTGACTTAGGAATTTGAAATAAATCTGCTAGGTGCATAAGTGGGATCGTTTTGTTTCGGTAAAAAATCATTTCTTGCTGTTGAATGTTGTGTATGTTCACTTTTTTATACATGATTGTTTCTACAATCGAAGTAATCGGAATACCATATGTTTCCTGTTCGGATTGTACTAACATTACCGATACAATTGATAAAGTTAAAGGTAATCGGATAGTAAAGCGTGTACCTTGTATTCTTTTAGAGTGGATAGAAATTGAACCACCGATGGATTCAATTGTATTTTTCACAACATCTAATCCTACACCACGTCCAGAAATGTTTGAAATTTCTTCAGCTGTGGAGAATCCGCTCGTCATTACTAATTCAAAAATTTGATCTTCAGATAAATGGCCCCGTTGTTCTTCATGAATAAGGCCTTTCGATAACGCTTGTTGCACAATTTTCTCCTTATTAATCCCATGCCCGTCATCTTCTACTTCGATGATTACTTGATTTCCACTTTGATACGCACGAAGAACGAGCTTCCCTTCTGGTGGTTTCCCTCGTTCTACACGATCGCCTGGGGATTCGATGCCATGATCTATTGAATTTCGGATTAGGTGAACTAACGGGTCCCCTATTTGTTCGATAATGTTTCGGTCTAGCTCCGTTTCTTCCCCTTCCATGTGGAATTGAATATTTTTGTTTAATTCCCTCGTCAGTTTCCTTACCATTTTGGGAAATCGTTTGAACACATGCTCAATCGGTACCATTCTCATATTTAAAATAATGTCTTGCATATTACTCGATACTCTTGAAATACGGTCTACAGTATCCTGTAATTCGCGCTCTTGTAAATCATTGGCGATTTTTTCTAAACGGCCTCGATCTATGACAAACTGTTCAAAGAGGTTCATCAATTGATCTAATTTGCCAACATTAACTCTAATGGACTTTTGGTTTGTAATGGCTCGTTTGACTGCTTCCTTCTCTAAAGTAGGCGAGGTATCTGGTGGCAATTCATTTTTTTCTTCCATTTGGTTTGAATGGATTGACACTAATTTGATTTGAACATCAGCAATTTCAGATATGTTTTCAATTCGTTGTTGGATCAACTGTTTTTTCACTTTTGATAAAAATAAGATGTCCAATGTATGACCAAATGTTTCAAATTCTAACTCGTCCATACTTGGATTCGCCTCAACCAATTCACCTATATCACGTAAGGCATGAAACACCATATACGCCCGTGCGGACTTGAGCCGGGTATCCCTCTGCAACATTACATGGAGGTAATAAATTATATTGTTTTCTTTTTCGGCTTTTCTTAAATTATCTGGATCTTGAACTTTACCAAAAATAGTTTCTAGTTCTGGTAGAGAAATGAACTCGTTCGTATCTTCGATCTCACTTTTTATGGTTGCATGTTTTTCAATACGCTCGAGTTCATAGATGACACGATCAACGCTTTTGCTTCCAGTTCCCCCGTTTGTTATATCTTCAATCACACTTTCCAACTGTTGCACCGCCTGAAACACAACATCAAGTAAACTTGAATTGATGTTAATTTGCTTCTGACGAATCAATTCAAATATATTTTCGAGTTTATGTGTGACGTCACTCATTTCTACAAAGCCCATTGTGGCAGCCATCCCTTTTATGGTGTGGGCTGAACGAAAGATATTCGTCACAATTTGCTCGTTTGACGGATCCTTTTCGAGCTTCAATAGATAATCATTCATGAGTTGTAAATGTTCATTACTTTCCTCAATGAATAGTGATATATATTGACTCGTATCCATATTTGGTTCCCCCTATTGGTTCAACAGTTGTATAATCCGATTTCCAATGTCTTGAATGTGTTGCACTTCATCTACACAGTTTGTTGAGAGAGCAGCTTTCGGCATCCCAAAAACAACTGATGTCTCTTCCGATTGGGCAATCACAACAGAAGGGTTATTGTTACCCTTAATGAGTTGTAATCCGTCAGCTCCATCTTGGCCCATTCCGGTTAACACGACTGCAACTGCATATGATTTAGGCAATTGTGCAATCGATTCAAAAAGTATATTCACCGACGGACTATAATGTAGATGGTCCTTTACCGGACTAATCATCGCCCTCCATTGTTGGCCTGTACCATCAATTTTTAAATGGTGACCACCTGGAGCGATGTACGCTGTTCCGTCCCTTAATATTTCATCATGTTCTGCTTCTTTCACACGGATAGCACTTAATCGATCTAAACGATTGGCCAAAGACTTTGTGAAGCGAGGTGGTAAATGTTGAGCAATTACTACCGGAGCAGGAAAGTCTTCTTGTAATGAGGTTAATACAGTTTGCAGAGTCTTTGGTCCCCCTGTCGAAGCCCCGATTGCTATAATGTTTCGATAGTTTTTGTAAGGCGTGTTCCCCCGTGTTATGTTTTGGGTACTGCTGAATAGTCGACTCCTCTTTTGTGAAAGGTTCGCTTGTGCAGCGTTATAAACTTTACCGATGAGTTCCTCTTTAATTTCGTGACCAGAAATGGATAACGGATTAGCAGGTTTCGCCAAAAAATCTACCGCCCCTATGCTCAGGGCTTTTACGGTGTTCTCAGCACCTTGCAATGTTGAATGGGAAAGCATAAGAGTAGGAGTTGGGCATTCTTTCATCACGTGTTCCAACATTTCGAGACCATTCATGATAGGCATTTCCACATCTAAAGTAATGACATCTGGTCGTAATGACAACGTTTTTTTTAAACCATCAGTACCATTTCTAGCCGTGCTAATCACGTCAATGTTATTTGAGGTGCCTAACATATCACGGATTACTTTTCTCATGAATGCTGAATCATCTACTACAAGAACACGAATGGGTTTCAATGCAATCTACCTTCCCCTAAACATCATTTTCAGTTTCGTCACAAACGAGTGATTCTCAATCGTCTGTGCACCATGTAAATAATCGCTTATCAATTTCCTCATTTTTCTACTAACAAGTGAACGTGGGTTAGATATCGTAAATGGCGACTGTTTCTTTACTGCTTCAACTACAGCATAATCATCAGGAATCATTCCTAATAAATGAATGTCTTTTTTTAAAAATTGACTCGCAACTTGCTGTAATCGATTTTGAGTAGAAATTCCTTCTTTGTCCTGGAACGTACGGTTCACAATTAAATAGAGTGGTAGATTTGGTTGCTTAGCTGTCACATTTTTCATGACAGAGTAGGCATCCGTTATCGCAGTCATCTCTGTTGTTGTTACAATAAAACATTCGTGGGCAGCGAGAGCAAAATTCATATGTTCATGCGTGATTCCTGCGCCCATATCAAAGATAATATAATCATAGTTGTAGGTAATCTCACTTAATTGAGACAAAAATCTATCAAAATATGCCTGTTCCATTTCAAAAACACCTGATAGTCCTGAACCGCCAGCAATATATGACAACCCTTCTGGTCCTTCCTCGATAATATTCGAGAGTGACAAACTAGGGTCACGAAACAAATCAATGATGGTCTTCTTAGGTGAAACCCCCATCAATATATCAATGTTTCCCATACCGAAATCTAAATCAAATAGCAACACTTTCTTTTGCTGTTGACTTAGACCGATGGCAAAGTTCAAGGCGATATTCGATTTCCCAACTCCACCTTTTCCACTTAAAATTGCAATCGTCTTTGCTTCCTTTACCGTTTTTCCACGGCTCACAAGCTCACGTAGTCTTGCTGCTTGATCATTCATTGTTTTCTGCCCTCCATTATCGTGGAGATCATATTTGCAGTCGAAGCAACTTCGATATCGTCTGGAACAACTTGTCCGGTTGTGAAATAAGCAACACCTTTTTTATATTTCATCATGACATTGTATATCGTACCAAAATTAGACGCTTCATCACATTTAGTAAAGATAAAGCGATGAATCGGAAGGTCGATTAGTTGATCACAAATTTCATATATATCTTTCTCCCTCGTATTCAGAGATAGCACAAGGTAAGCTTCCTCATTTTCCGTTTTATGAGGTGTTAAACTTTTTAGTTGCTCTGCGTATTGACGGTCTTTATAGTTTCTCCCTGCAGTGTCAATTAAAACAAGATCGTATGACTGGAATTTTTCGATAGCTTGTATATAGTCATCACTGTTATAAACAATTTCTATCGGTATATTTAAGATTTTCGCATACGTTTTTAACTGTTCGATTGCTGCAATTCGGTACGTGTCTGTTGTTATGAGTGAGACCTTCTTTCCTTCTTCAATAGATGCTTTAGCTGCCACTTTTGCAATCGTCGTCGTTTTCCCTACACCTGTAGGTCCGATAAAATGTAAGATCTTTTTCTCATCACCAGGTGCACCAAAGGTCAAATTACGAATGTTTGACTCGATAAATTCCTCAATCCACTTTTTTATATCTTTGTCAGTTGCTTGTTTTTTGTGTAGATAATATTGTTCAAATAGATAATCAACAATCTCCTTAGCATTATCCTCTGATATGCCTATCTCTAATAAATGATTGTACATACTTTGTACTTGCTCAGGATAAGGAATCGTATCCTTTTGCTTTAAAGACTGTTCAGATGTACTAGTCCCTTTCTCACGTTCAGAATTCCGTAGCCTTTCAGACAGTTCATTACGATCAATCAATGGTTTTACGCTGTCCTCTCTTTTTGACGCAACTTTATGTTGAACTGGTTGCGGGTCAGTAGCAGCTATGACTTCAATGTCTTTTTTGCGAAACAGGCCTAGCATTCCTTTTTTGTTAACTTCCTTTGAATTCAATATAACAGCGTCATTCCCTAATTCCTTACGCACAAGGTGCATAGCTTCAATCATTGTGGGTGCTTTAAATTTTTTTACCTTCATGCTACATTCACCACTCCTGTACTTTGCACTTCAACATTCGGTTCTAATTCATTATAAGATAGAACAACGACATTCGGTATATATCGCTCAATTAACTGTTTGAAATACATCCGAATTGCAGGTGAGCATAAAATAATCGGCGTTTCTTCTTGCATTGCCATTTGTTCTACTTCCTTGTGAACAGATTGAATAACCGACTGTTGAGATTCTGGATCTAACGCTAAATAGTTTCCATGTTCGGTTTGCTGTACGTTTTCCGCAATCATCTTCTCAATCTTTCCTGAAAGGGTAATGACCTTCAACATATTGTTATCTGAACAATATTGTTTTGTAATTTGGGCCGACAGAGATTGTCTCACATATTCTACTAATAAATCTGTATCATTTGTCATTTTGCCAAAGTCAGCTAGCGTTTCAAAAATTACAGGCAGGTTCCGAATGGAAACTTGCTCTTTTAGTAATTTCGCCAATACTTTTTGGACGTCCCCAATTGATAACGGTTCTGGGGTTACTTCTTCTACTAAAATTGGATAACTCTCTTTTAAGTGGTCGATAAGCTGTTTTGTTTCTTGACGACCAATGAGTTCGTGAGCGTTTGACTTCAACACTTCTGTAATGTGTGTGGAAACAACTGACGGCGGATCTACGACTGTATATCCCGATAATTCTGCTTCATCTTTCAGTTCTTCCGGAATCCATTTTGCAGGCATACCGAAAGCAGGCTCAACTGTGTCGATCCCCTCTAAATCTTCATCATCCATTCCAGGGCTCATTGCTAAATAGTGATCAGTATAAATTTCGCCTTTTGCAACTTCGTTCCCTTTGATTTTCAAACAATATTCATTCGGGTTCAGTTGAATATTATCCCTTATTCGTACGACAGGAACTACAACTCCTAATTCTAAGGCTAATTGTCTTCTAATCATAACAATTCGGTCTAATAAATCTCCACCTTGAGAAGAATCTGCCAACGGTATGAGAGCATAACCAAATTCAAACTCAATCGGGTCCATGTTCATTAATTGAACCACATTTTCCGGTGTAGTTGTATTGGTTTCAAGTTCCTCCTCTTCCTCTGTTTCTTCCACTGCCTGTTGAGCAACAACAGAACGTTGAATCCAATATCCGCCAGAGGCAAGGAGTAAGGCAATCATAAGAGTAAGGCCGAAGTTAATCGGAGTTAGACCTAGTAAAAAAATCGATCCAGCTGCAATGTATAGTAATTTTGGATATCTAAATAGTTGAGATGTTACTTCTTGACTTAAGTTCCCTTCAGAGGCTACCCGTGTCACAATAATACCTGTCGCTGTTGCAATTAATAACGCAGGGATTTGGGAAACAAGTCCATCACCTACAGTTAGGCGCATAAAAAGGTTTACAGATTCGTTAAAGGTTAGACCGAGCTGGGCCATACCAATAATAAGACCAAAAATAACATTAATAATAACAATGACAATCCCAGCAATTGCGTCACCTTTTACGAATTTACTCGCACCATCCATAGCCCCATAAAAATCCGATTCTTTTTCAATTTTTTCACGTCGGTCTTTCGCTTCGTGTTCTGATATCATTCCTGCATTTAAATCTGCATCTATACTCATCTGTTTACCAGGCATCGCATCCAATGTAAAACGGGCTGCAACCTCGGAAACACGCTCAGACCCCTTCGTTATCACAATAAATTGGATAATAACAAGAATTAAAAAGATAACAAAACCGACTAATGGATTGTTTCCAATCACAAATGAACCGAATGTATCGATTACTTGTCCTGCTTCTCCTTCAGAAAGAATCGATCGAGTAGTCGATACGTTTAACCCTAATCGAAACAATGTCATCAGTAACAGCAGGGATGGGAAAATGGAAAATTCCAACACTTCCCTTGTGTTCATGGCTACTAATATGACAATAAGGGCTAACGTAATATTAAACAGAATAAATAAACTTAACATCCATCCTGGCAAAGGTATAACGAGCATGATAATTATTAGTATAACTCCAAATAATACAGATAAATCTTTTATAGCCATGAAGCAATTCTCCCCTTATTGTTATGCCTTGTTCTCCGTTTGATAAACATAAGCTAAAACTTCCGCTACTGCTTGATAAAACTGTTCATCTATTTCCTGACCGATTTCCACCCCACTGTATAAAGAGCGGGCTAAAAAGCGATTTTCTACTGTCTCAACGTGATTTGCTTTGGCCACTTCACGTATTTTCAAGGCAACATAATCAACACCTTTGGCAATAACGTATGGTGCACTGGCCTTTTCTTCATCATATTTTATCGCAACAGCATAATGGGTTGGGTTTGTAATGACAACGTCAGCTTTCGGCACTTCACTCATCATCCGCTGCATACTCATTTGTCTTCTTTTTTCTTTTAGCTTCGATTTGATGAGCGGGTCACCTTCCATGTTTTTATACTCATCTTTCATATCTTGTTTCGACATTTTAATATTTTTCTCATGGTCATATCGTTGATACATATAGTCTAAGATCGAGAGACAAAGTAGGGCGATTGATGCGGCTACCCCCATCATAATTGTGATTTGGCCGAAAAACCCGATAGAGTTTTCTATATCCTTTAAAGAAAGGAGCATCATTTCATCTTTGTTAAGCCATAAGATGGCGAATGTAATCGTCCCGATAATGGTAATTTTGAGCAGAGATTTCAGCAACTCTACTAAGGCTCTTACAGAAAAGATTTTCTTTGCACCCTTAATGGGGTCAATTTTATTTAAATTAAACTTTAATGGTTCAGTCGTAAATAAAAAGCCAATCTGTAATAAGTTCGAAGTAAGACCCGCGATAACAGCTACTAATAAAATAGGAGCCATCACCTTCGTAACTTCAATGGTAGTGTCTAAAAACATAGTAGCGACATTTTCTTCACTAATGTTCCAATGAATATACTCCGTAAAACTCTTCGTATAAATGGCAGAGAAAGATTGTTGTAAATACTTCCCCCAGAAGATAAATAAGAGGAACATCATAAATAATAAAATAGCTGTGTTTACGTCTTGACTTTTAGCCACTTGTCCTTTTTTACGTGAATCTTGTCTTTTTTTGGGAGTAGCTTTCTCAGTTTTTTCTTGTGAGAAAAATTGGAGATCCAATGAAAGGACCTTCATATTAAGCCCCTCCTATCAAAATCATTAAATCTCTCATAGCTTTTATCATCGTTTCAAACAATTGACGTACAAGAATAATATAAATCCCAAAAGAAACGAGAAGAACGGCAAAACTGACGAATATTTTTAACGGTAAACCTACAACGAACACGTTTAATTGCGGAACTGTCCTTGCGACAATACCTAATGCGACGTCAACTAAAAAGAGGCATCCTACAATTGGAATCGACATTTGAAAAGCGATTAGAAACATTAAACTGAACATTTTGATTAGAAATAACGGAATGGATCCTTCTTCAAAGGGAATCATTTGTTCCATCGGGATAAAATCATAACTATAAAAGATACCATCAAGTAACATATGGTGTGCGTCCACAGTAATTAGGAAAAGCAACGTAATCGTATATAAAAATTGACCAATTAACGGGCTTTGAGCACCTGTTTGTGGATCAATCACGTTAGCAATAGCAAACCCCATCTGAAAATCGATAAAACCACCAGCAATTTGGATTGCTGCTAAAATTAAATATGCAATGAATCCAATCATAATCCCGACCATCAGCTCTTTTAATAAAAGCATAAAATACTGTCCGTCAATGGCCATTACAGGAATTTGAACACTATAAAACATAATCCATGTTAAAAAGAAGATAAGACCCATTTTATGTCGTGCAGGGATACCTCGATATGAAAAGAGCGGGATCATAAGAAAAAACCCTGTCACTCTAGCAAATATGAGTAAAAAACCGGGTAATCTCAACAAATCAAATAGTTCCATATTGAACTACCCTATCACTGTATGCAAATTTTTTAAGATACCCATTGTATAATCGATCATTTTGACGAGCATCCATGGGCCAAAAAAGACTATCCCAACAAAAACCGCAATAATTTTCGGTATAAAGGCTAACGTTTGCTCTTGAATTTGCGTCGTCGCCTGAAAGATACTCACGAGCAGCCCTACCACGAGCGCTAAAATGAGGATAGGACCTGTCACTAACAAAAGGGTATAGACCCCTCTTTCCGCAAGAGATATAACAAAATCACTGTTCACTGTCCGAACCCCTTTCTGCTAGAAACTTTGTAATAATGAATGGGTAATTAAATACCAACCATCCACTAACACAAATAATAAGATTTTAAATGGTAGAGAAATCATTACAGGCGGTAACATCATCATTCCCATTGACATTAAAATACTGGCTACAGCCATATCAATAATTAAGAAGGGAACAAAAATCATAAAACCCATTTGAAACGCAGTTTTTAACTCACTAATGGCGAATGCAGGTATCAGTGTCGATAACGGAATGTCTTCGAGTGTTGCTGGTGCCTCTGCCCCCGCATAATCTAAAAATAAAGACAAATCCTTTTGCCGAGTATGTTGTGCCATAAATTCTTTTACAGGTAAACTTGCTCGGTCATACGCTTCATCAATCGTAATTTCCTCGTTAAATAACGGTTGTAGTGCTTGCTCATTTACTTCGTTAAAAGTAGGAGCCATTATAAAAAATGTTAAAAATAACGCTAATCCAATTAAGATTTGGTTAGGTGGCATTTGTTGTGTTGCCAAAGAAGTTCGCACAAAGGACAACACGATAATAATCCTTGTAAAACTAGTCATTAATATAAGAATACTTGGAGCTAATGCTAAGACCGTTAAAAGAAGTAATAGTCTAATAGAAGTAGAAAGCGTACCAGGATCCGTTTCGGAGAATAAGTTTACAAATTCATTCATGGACGTTGATCCTCTTTTCCATTTTTCGTTGTCTGATGAACGTTCGTTCTGTTATTTTGCATCGTAAACAATTCTTTTTCGAAGAGTTGTTTGAATTGAGGAGATTGATTGTTACTTGCCCCTTCTTCTTTTTGACGGAACTGCTGTATGAAGGATTGTACTGTTTTCCCCGATGATTGTGCTTGAGTCTTTTCTTGTAGTTCTTTCACCGTTTTGTCATCATCGATTTCCGTTAAGAGATTCACATTATCTCCAACCCCAACTGCATAAAAACGATCACCTATACGAACTACTTGTACAGACTTATTCGCACCTAACGAGACGCCTCCTAATGTTTCAATCCCTTGGACTTGCTGAAACATTTTATTTTTCTTCTGCAGGACCTTTGCTAACAAATATATTAAACCTAAAATGAGAGCTAGGAAAAAGAACATTTTTACAAATACAAGAAATAACGATCCTTCTTCTTGTGGTACTTGTACACTACCCCCATCACGGTCGCCTTCATCCTGTTCATTAGAGCCGTTTGGGTTGTCACTGTCTTGCTGTGAATTTTGAGTTTTCTTTATAAGATCTGCCACAGTGTCTGGCTCTGCATATACAGTAGACGAATCAACTGTAATATGAGCGAACAACAAAAGTGTTATGATCCATTTCCAAGTTTTCATTTTTTATTCACCACTTCTATTCTGTATAATCATTTCTGCTAGGAAACTGCTTTTTTCATTGCCTCTAACACACGCTCAGGTTGAAATGGTTTGACGATAAAGTCTTTAGCTCCTGATTGAATAGCTTCAATCACAATTGATTGTTGTCCCATTGCGGAACACATCACGACAGTGGCAGAAGGATCGATACTGCGGATTTCTTTTAACGCGGTTAAACCATCCTTCTCTGGCATCGTGATGTCTAATGTGACGACATCTGGGTTCAACTCTGTAAACATGTCAATTGCTTCGTTACCATCTTTCGCTTCCCCAACAACTTCGTATCCGTTGGTTACTAAAATATCTTTTATCATCTTACGCATAAATGCTGCGTCATCTACAATTAATACTCGTTCGTCCATTTTACCAATAGCCCCCTTAACATCACTTCAATTTTTGGATTCGTTCAGAGCGGCTAATAATGTCTGTTACACGAACACCAAAGTTTTCTTCAATAACAACTACTTCGCCCTTTGCAATCAGTTTATTATTTACATGGATGTCAACTGGCTCACCAGCTAGTTTGTCTAATTCTACGATCGAACCTGAACTTAATTCTAATATATCTTTTACCGTTTTTTGTGACCGTCCTAATTCTACGGAAACGTTCAAAGGAATGTCCAATAACATATCTAAATTTCGTGTGTTTTGTTGCTTTGAAGATACATCTTGAAAGTCAGGAAAAGAAGCTGTTTGTACAGAAGAGGATTGAGAAACCTGTTCCCCTATATGTTGTTCGGAGTATTTTGTTTCTGACATATTTGTTCCCCTCTTTTCTTCTTCGTACATGGTTTGGTCTGATGATGATTTATGGTCTTGCTCATTGTTTGCTAGCAATGTTTGTATATACTCTTTAGCAAAATGGATTGGTAACAATTGAATAATAGTAGAATCAATTAGTGAACCAATTTTTAGTTTGAAAGACACCGCAGCAAAGGTTTCCTCTTCTTCTAATACATCTAAACCTTGTCCACGCTCTACATCAATTTTATCAATTGAAGGCGTTGAAATATTAATCTTTCGATTTACCATAGTGGATATACTTGTAGCAGCTGTCCCCATCATCTGGTTCATTGCCTCTTGAAGAGCACTCAAGTGAATTTCACCTAAGTCTTCTTCCGGTGCCTCACCACTGCCACCTAACATTAAATCCGCAATAATTGCGGCAACATCACTCTTAATCACAAATAAATTAATACCAGAAAAGCCTTCCGTATAATTCACCCGGATTGCGACTTGCTCACTTTTGAAATGGCGTTTCAACGCTTCTTGCCCCATCACAGACACTTTCGGTGTTGTAATTTCTACCATTTCGCTCAGTAAAGTTGATAAAGTTGTAGCAGCATTATTAAAGGCAATATTCCCAACCTCACCTAATGTGTCCTGTTCCAAAGGTGACAAACTGTTTGCTACAGGGGGCTTACTAGATGGTGATTGTGCTGTTATTTCTTCTTCCTCATTCGTCGATAACAGTGCGTTAATCTCTTCTTGTGATAACATTTCGTCACGATTACTCATTATGATCTTCCCCCCTAATTTCATCAATCACTTGTACAGCTAATTTTTTATTCTTTCTTCCTAATTGCACATGAAACTTTTCTTGGTCATGAACATTTAATGTCATTGGTTGATCTATCCGTTGGTTGAGTTGAATGACATCATTTTCTTCGAGATGCAATAAATCTTCTATGGAGATAGTAGATTCACCAAGAATTGCTCGTACCTCAACTTTTGTACCCATTAAATGTTTAGACATTTTTTCATAGTCTTCTGGATTAGAAGAATTTGATTGATTTTGCATCCAATAATGAACGGATAGTTTCGATATTAATGGCTCTAATACCATGTGGGGAATACAAATGTTCATAACCCCACTCGTTTCTCCTATCGTTGTATTTAACGAAATCACAACAACTGTTTCGTTTGGAGAAACAAGTTGTAAAAATTGCTTATTTACTTCAAACTCTTCCAATACTGGATCAATATCAACTAATGACTCCCACGCTTCCCGTAAGCTTTCGATGATTCTACTAAATACTTTGGTCATCAGTTTCGTTTCAATTTCGGTTAAATTGTCTACCTTATTCAAACTAGAACCGACTCCTCCTAGTAAACGATCGAAGGTGGCATATGCAATATTCGGGTTGACTTCAAGTAAAATTCGGCCTTCTAAAGGAGGAATTGAATACACATTTAATAGTGTTTGTTTTGGGATCGAACGAATAAACTCTTCATAAGGAACTTGCTCTACAGAAGCAACTGTATTGCTGACATACGTTCTTAATTGGGAAGATAGATATGTTGTTAAAATACGAGCAAAGTTTTCGTGAATTCGTGTAATCCCTCGAATTTGATCCTTAGAGAAGCGAAGGGCCCGCTTAAAGTCGTACACTCTTACTTTCTTGTTAGATTCATTTTGTTCTTTTTGCAGTTCTTCGGCACTCATTTCCCCAGTAGATAAAGCGGATAAGAGGGCATCAATTTCATTTTGTGATAGGACATCTTCGGACAAAGAATTCACCTCCATAACGGCCTTTCCATCTATTGAAGTACTTTTTTCACTGTATATATATCTGTCACTTGTCCATCCTGTAAAAGTTTGTTTAACCTCTCTTTTACAGAAGCCTCTAATTCTGACAACCCTGAACGAAAGTCGTCTTCTGTTTTCACAGATAACTCTTTAATAATTTCCGTTTGGATTCGGAAATCTTTCTGCAATTTTTTCTTCGTCTTTGCATCGTCAGTCACAATACGAAATGAGATTCGCACAAAATTTCCGTCTTTAATGTCTGTTGTGATCTCAGATGTTTCAAAAGAATGATCAATGATGTCATCGACTGAGCGTTCACCGTCAGCACTAGCTTTCCCTTGGAAGTACATTAAGGTAAACAAAGTAACTGCTGCAACTACGGTTATCGTAACGAGGATGACAACCATTTTTTTTACACTAGCACTCATTTATCATTCTCTCCTTTCACTACTAGATTTGTTAAACCGATCTTTTGATAGAAATGCATCGCTTTTTTGTATACTTCTTCTTCTGAATCCTTTACAAAATATTTTTTGCCGTTCATTAATGTAATTGTTGTATCTGGCAATGTTTGAACCTTTTCAATATACATTGCATTAATAATGAATTTCTCTCCATTAAGGCGTGTCACTTCAATCATAGAATTATTAGGGTCGGTAAGCATACCGACCCCAACCCTCCCTTAACCAACATTATCGTTTTAAGTTTACAAGTTCTTGTAGAATCTCATCAGATGTTGTAATCGTTCTAGTATTGGCTTGGAATCCTCTTTGTGACGTAATCATTTCCGTAAATTCTTCTGCTAAATCAACGTTAGACATCTCTAAAGCTCCGGCATAAATAGAAGCAGAACCGTTACGACCTGGATATACTAAATCACCGAATCCGTTAAAATCACCATCGTCATCCGTGAAAACACCGGAGTTATTTGTTAAACGGTAAAGGTTTGAACCTGCTTTCTCTAAGCCTTCCGCATTTGAAAATGTTGCTAACATCACTTGCCCGGCAATTTTTGATTGACCATTGCTGTCTACCATGTTTACAGTACCATCCGGAGAAATACTAAACCCTTGTGCATCAACAGGAATACGTAAACGTGTCACTTCTTCATCCAAATCATTTAATGTATCCCCTGGTTGTATTTGGTTGTTGTCATCTAAGTTTGAACGACCAAGTAAATATTTACCGTCAGAAGTAACAACGTATCCTTCCTCATCTAAATAAAAATTACCTGCTCTCGTAAAATTGATTGCATCTTCATCTAAACTCATTACATCTTCTTCCGCGGGAGTTGTTGTTTTTTCTCCTACGACGAACATTCCATTACCACCTAGTGCTAAATCAAGAGAGCGGTTCGTAGTTTGTCTGCTTCCCTCTGTATGAATCGTGTCCACACTACCTAGTGTTGTGCCTAATCCAATTTGCTTCGCATTCCGGCCACCGAGCATCGCATTTCCAGCTTCGTCCCGCTGGGGAGCCTGTGCACCTTGAACCGTTTGACTTAATTGGTCTTGAAATGTTACCCGTCCCTTTTTGAAACCAAATGTATTAACATTGGCTATATTGTTGGAAACTGTATCTAACTTTGTTTGGAATCCTCTCATTCCAGAAATACCTGCGTACATTGAACGTAACATTATATTCATCCTTTCAAATTTGGGTTTTTATTAAGCTGCTTCAGTCGGTCAGCAGCATTTTCTTAAGGCTTCCATAAATGGTCCAGCCTACGTTCATTTCATTAATCATTAATTAAAATAGCTCCATTAATATTGGTAAAAAGTTGCTCGTCTGCTTCATTTCGATCCATTGCAGTAATCACAGTTTGATTTTTCGTATTGACAATGAGTGTAGCGTCATTTAACACCACTAAAGAGTCTTGTACACCTTTCTCTTTTGCAAGTCCCACTTTTTCTGTAATGTGTTTCCATTGAGTATCACTTATATGAATGTTCCGCTCTTGCAATCGAGTTTTTGCATGTTTGCTGATTTTCAACTCTGCTGATGCCTGGTTTAAATGTGATTGGAATGACTTATTAGCTTCACTCTTTTTATTTTGGTGTTTCGGTTTCATTTGTTGCAATGGATGATGCTGTAACTGGTGGATACGGTGGTCCATATCATCCCTTCTTTCTATGAACGGCATTATTCTTGTCGTTTTATTTCAATCATGTCTTCTGTACTAATTTTCTCACCGTTTTCCAGTAAAAGTTGAACTTGTCCATCCTTTGATGAAATAGCATCGACAAGACTCGTTTTATCCTCAGTATATACACCTTCACTGTTATATGTTTTATACGTCACAGATTTACCAATGAGATGGCTGTATTGAACTATCGGTGCATTTGTCTGGCTTTCTAGAAAACGATTCATCGTGCTTGAGATGTTCGTTAACTGTTCCAAGGATGAGAATGTAGCCATTTGCGAGATAAATTCTTTATCCTCCAACGGATTTAATGGATCTTGATTTTGTAATTGAGTCATTAAAATCTTCAAAAATTCATTTTTCCCTAGATCCGTTGTACGTGATGGTTCACGTTTTTGATTTGATAAATATAACGATGGATCGATTTTCGTCACGATTATCACCTACACTTTTATTTGGAATAAGACATCTTTAAATGATGAGCCTTCCTCTTCCTCTGTTCGATCGTCGTTAGTTGTTTCATGATCCTCCCTTGCCTCTTGATCATCTTGTTCATCTTGGTGGTCCTGTGCTGCTAGGGAAGAAGATTGATGTAATAATGGGTCTTGTTGCTTTTCGACTACTACTTGATGTGGAGAAAACATGTTTTTTAATTGAGTTAAACTACCTTCCAACAATTCTTTTGCACTTGAAGATGCAACAAGTATTTTTACCACAGTTTCATTGTTAATTTGGGTAAATTTTAACGTAACATCTCCTAAATGGTTCGGTTTTAACTTAATCGTTAATTGATTTTGAGAACGATTGAACTGGCTTGACTCCAATGCTTTCTGGATTTGCTCAAGTATAAATGACTGCTGCTTCACAGTTTCTCCCTTTTGAGGTAATACATCAAGGTTAATCTTTGACCCTAGCATTCCTTCTTGTCCATGAAACGCTATTTCTTTTCCATTTACTTGATTCGTAGTACTAACTTTCGTTTGTACCCATGTTCGTAAAGTGTCATTTGAAAACGTTGTTCTCTGATCTGCAAGCTTTGCCTTTATGTTTTCCATAATCTCTATCAACTGTTTAGATTGCCCTTGATTACTCGTTGGTTCACTTAAAACCCCAGATTGGGTAAGGTTCTTTACAATAGATTGTAGAATATTATCCATCTTCTTGTGTAAAGGGGAACCTTTCTCTTGTTTAACAACATGTTCATATAACCCTAAAAACGGGGCCACCATTTTTTGTAACGATTGTACCTCACTAGAGGCAAAATGCTGTTGGAGTTTACTCAATTGGCTACTATTCGCTTGCAAAGCGGTTTGCAACATTTGGTTTTTACCTAAATCTTGCAAAAAACTAATCAAGTTATGAACTAAGTGATTGACCAGCTCTTCTGGCAGTTCCCCTTCTGCACTTAAATCTTGCAATTGGTTTAGCTGTTCAAGTATTTGGTCAGCGTCACTACTCTCCGGCGAAAGATTCACAGCGGTCTGTTCTTCACTCAGTTGCTGTAACATCATTTGAAACGGGTTACGATTCGTTTTAGTTGAATTATGTTCCACTTTTTGTAATGCCTGTGAGGCCATCAGCGGGGGTGCTACTACACGTGTCAATTTTTTCACCTCCTTTCAAGTTACAGTCACTCATTCTAGTTTTCCTCTCCTTGAAAAAACGTTTGGATAATCGTAGCTGCTTTTTCAGAGTCCATAGCAGCTAATATTTCGCCCCGTTGTTTTGCTGACAGGTCAGTCATAATCAATAAAATATCCTGTTCTTTCATCTTCTCTAGAATGTTTGCTGCTTCCTCTGGCTCCATATCTTTAAAGGAGGTAGTGACCGTTTTTATCTTTTCTTCACGTTTTTGTTCAGTATGTTCTGTCTCATCTAGTTTTTGTGATAACATTTCTACTTCTTGCTGTAATGACTCTAGATCTTTTTTTTGTTGCCCATTTTCAAATTCTAATTGTTGGATATATTGATCCTTGTCCTTAATCGTTTGTTCAAGTTCTCGATGTTTTGCTTCTAACTCTTCAGCGTCTTCATCGAGAATAAAAGCGGACAAAAAAGGAACGTTTTTACCGAATGCTTTAGCGTGGCTCGTAATATCCACACCAATAACAGAAAGTACGACTAACATAAGGGTAATCGCAAACACTGTAGGGATGAATATAACAAAAATAAACGACTGAAGCTTATTTGGTTTTTCTTTCATTAAGACCACTTTCCTCATTTAGTATTAAACCGAATGAATTGCTGTACTGATATTTCATCTATCTGCTGATTTTCAGCGGTTTGTTCAAGTTGTTTCTTTTTTGAGACTTTGTTTTCTATCATTAATTCGTATTTTTTCATTTCTACATATTTATCTGTTAAAGATTGTTGTTTTATTTGCATATCCTGCCGAGCGTACTGAACGTCCTTTTGTAGTTTCGCTATTTTTTCTTCGAGTTGTTTCACATAATGTTGATAGGTTAATAGTTCATTAATCGGTATAGCGTGCTGGATTTGGTTGTCGACCTTTTCCTCCCACTCCTCTTTTTCTTTCAAAAGAGAATAGAGGTTTGTTGCAACCATCTCGAATTGTTCCAATGCATCCTGATAGATTTTGTGCGCTGTATCTTTTTCTGTCTCATGAACACTATGGAGTTTCTCTAAAACTTCAATTTTATCCATTATGCTTCACCGCCCCGGGCTAACGAAATGATATGTTGAACCGTTTCATCGCTCGTTAAGAACTCATTTCGGTTTTGTTTTAAAAACTTAATAATTTTAGGATAATATTGGATTGCCTCATCCACTTCCCTTGATGTTCCTTTTTTGTATGCCCCTATCTGGATTAACTCACGATTTTCTTCGTACGTTGATAATAATGAGCGAATCCGTTCAGCCGCACTAATATGTTCTGGAGAACTAATGTTGTTCATAACACGGCTGACAGATTTCAACACATTTATGGCTGGGTACTGTCCTTGTTCTGCAAGATAGCGATCAAGAACGAAGTGGCCATCCAAGATTCCTCTAACTGTATCCGAAATCGGTTCATTCAAGTCGTCACCATCAACTAAGACTGTATAGAAGGCCGTAATTGAACCTTTATCATTTGTTCCTGTCCGTTCAAGTAATTTCGGTAACGTTGCAAATACACTAGGTGTATACCCTTTCGTTGTAGGAGGTTCACCTGATGCTAAACCTACCTCTCTTTGCGCCATGGCGACTCGTGTTACAGAGTCCATCATTAAGTTCACGTTGTAACCTAAGTCACGAAAATATTCACTTATTGCCGTTGCTGTATAGGCTCCCTTAATTCGCTGAAGTGCAGGCTGATCGGAAGTTGCCACTACAACGATTGATTTTTTCAATCCTTCTTCCCCTAACTCATGTTCGATAAATTCCCTAACTTCTCTCCCACGTTCTCCAATTAGCGCGATTACATTTAAGTCTGCATCACTATTTCGAGCAATCATTCCCATTAACGTACTTTTGCCGACCCCGCTACCTGCAAATATCCCGACACGCTGTCCTTTTCCTACGGCCAGAAGGGAATCGATAGCCTTAATCCCTAACGATACTTGTTCACGGATAGGTGGTCGTTTTAACGGATTTGGAGGGTGTTGTTCCGTTAGGACAGATGCTAATCCCCGTGGTAACATCATGGTGTCGTCAAGAGGATGACCTAGTCCATCTAATACCTTACCGATTAAGCTTTTTCCTACTTTCACCGTCAATGGTCGATGTTTCGTTTCCACTAGACACCCTGGACCGATACTTTTAACATCGGTGTATGGCATTAACAAGACATTGTTATGATGGAAGCCTACCACTTCGGCTAATATTGGTTGTTCATCCTGGTCATGATGATAAATGTAACAAACATCCCCGATACTTGCCTTTGGACCTGTTGATTCGATGAGTAATCCGATAATACGACTAATTTTGCCATACGTTTTTACCGTATCAATATTGTCCATTCGTGATTGTACATGTTGTAAAATCACAGCTTGGCCTCCTCTACCAATTCACCCAATTTCTTTTTTAGTTCTGTTAACTGTGTATCCACACTGGCATCTACTTTGCCTAAAGGTGTTTCAATTACACAACTGGATTCCTCTACTAAATCGACAATGGGGTAAATAGCAAATGATGCATTACTCTCTACGATGTTCTTCAACTCTGTTTCATGACTTAACACATGTTCATATTGGGTTGGGTGAACATATAAAGAAATATTCGGATGGTCTTTAACACACTTTATTGCAGCCTTCACAATGTGTAAAAAAGCCTCTTCATTACGTTCAATAGTCGAATGAACAATTTTTTCAGCTACTTGTATTCCAAGGTTTAAAATCGTCTCTTCACTTGATTCAACCGTGGTCATAGCTTCCTTTTTTGCCATGTTAACAATAGAGTTTGCCTCATCAATTTTGCTGCGATAATGAGCTAAAGCCTCTTCTTTTCCTGCCTTATATCCTTCCGTGTATCCTAACTCTTGCGCTTCTTGCTTAAGTTGCTCTTGTTCACGTTCCCAATGTCTCTTTTCTGCAGCTATCTGTTCATTTGCTTTAGCGATAAGTTGCTCTGCCTGCTCCTTGGCATTCTCAACAATAGATTGAGCTTCTGCTAATTTTTTATCTACATCTGCTTCGGTGTTTGTTGTTGTCTCTAATTTTTCTTCCTGATGGAAAGTTGTAATGGGCTTTACTTTCATGATTTTTTCATATTGATTTCCAACACCAGATTTAAATACGTTAGACAATAATATCGTCACCTCCACCACGAGCAATGACAATTTCTCCAACTTCCTCTAGACGACGAATTGCAGCAACAACACGCCCTTGGGCTTCCTCCACATCACGTAGTCGAACAGGACCTAAATATTCCATTTCATCCTTGAATGTATCAGCCATACGCTTCGACATATTTTGGAAAATAACATCTTTGACTTCTTCGCTTACCACTTTCAAGGAGAGTAGTAAATCTTCATTCTCCACTTCTCGAATAACTCGCTGAATTGCGCGGTTATCAAGTGTAACAATATCTTCAAACACAAACATTCTCTTTTTAATTTCTTCAGCCAATTCTGGGTCTTCCATTTCTAGCTGTTCCAATATTGTCTTCTCTGTTGCACGATCCACACCATTTAAAACTTGAACTACTGTTTCTACTCCACCAGTTTGAGAGTAGTCTTGTGTAACGGTTGCGGAAAGTTTCTTTTCCAGAAAGTTCTCTACTTCATTAATCACTTCTGGTGATGTAGAATCCATTACTGCAATCCGCTTAGCAATATCCGCCTGCTTTTCACCAGGTAATTGAGATAAAATTTCCGCAGATTGCTCTGAATCTAAATAAGACAATATAAGTGCAATAGTTTGAGGATGCTCGTTTTGAATAAAGTTCAAAATTTGTGCAGGCTCGGCCCGTTTGGCAAAGTCAAAAGGCCTTACTTGTAGATTAGATGTTAGACGATTGATTAAATGGTTTGCGTCGTTTTCACCTAATGCTTTTTCTAAAATGGACTTTGCGTAGCCTATACCACCTTGGGTAATATAGTCTTTCGCCTGGAGAATTTGATAAAATTGATCCAATACACTTTCCTTCTGTTTTGCATTTACTCTTCTAACTGATGAAATTTCTAACGTTAATTGCTCAATTTCTTCTTCTGTAAGATGTTTATATACTTGGGCGGAAACATCAGGTCCTAAAGAAATGAGGAGAATGGCAGCTTTCTGCTTACCAGTCAGTTCCTCGTATTGTTTCGACATCATGTACCCCCCCTACTCTTCCGTAATCCATGAACGTAATAATTTTGCAAATTCTTCAGGATCTTCTTTTGCCATATTTTCTAGTTTTCTACGTTTTATCGTTTCTTCATCTTCTTCTATCGGTTCATCAAATTCAACTACGTCTGAGCTAGCTTGTTGACGATCTCTAATATCTTCTACCGCTCGCTCGTCTTTACGTTTTCTAAACAAGAGGCCGAGAAGAACGATTAAGCCAAGAATAAGTGCTCCACCTGCAACATACACCCATGTCGGTATAACAGGAGTGGGTGATGTTGGGATAGTTGGTTTCTCTTGAAACTCTTGGAAAACGACAGAGAATTTTTCTTGCGGATTAACAGCACCGTAATCTTTCGCTATCGTCGTACTTACGACAGAGTTCAAAATGGAGGAAATACTTTCTTGTACCATTTGCTGCTCTTGCGCCGATAAATATTCAGGTTCACCGTTTTCCGTTTGACCTTTTGTATTATCAACGGCTACTTGAATACCTAAATCACGAATTTTATAAGGACTTTCAACTACATTACGATGAATTCGGTTAAATTCATTGTTTATCGTTTCTTTCATCATCTCGTATTCGGTATAGCCATTTCCTTCGGTATTGGCTTCGTAACCTGGGATATCGCCCTCTCCCGTACCTACAATTCCATCGGGTGGATTTTCTCCAGTGTATGTTTCTGTTATACGTTCAACACTGACTGGTAATCCTTCCATCGTTTCTAAGTTAACTGGCTCAACAATCTCTTCTAACCGGTCTTCTTGCGTAAAATCAATGTCTGTTGTAACTGAAACAACAACTTTCTCTCCACCAATCATAGTGCCGAGCAACCGTTGAACTCGTCTTTGAATATCCTTCTCAATATTTTGCTTAATTTCATGTTGTTGCGTGTAGGCATTGCCAACGTCATAATTATTTTCATTTTTTAAGTCAAAATACTCAAAGTATTGATTCATAATGACGATATTATCTGTAGAAAGGTTTGGAACTGATTTGGAAACTAAATGATATAAACCTTGTATTTGGCCAGTCTGCAACTGGTAACCTGGTTCTGTATGAATAACGATTGACGCCGACGTTTCACCAGAAGCCTGTCCAACGAAGACAGATTGCTCTGGTTTATTAATCATGACGCTCGCTTGTTGGATGCCGTTAATGCTAGAAATTAGTTTTGATAATTCCGTTTGTAATGCAGCAACTTCTAATATTTCCCGATCTTTATCTGTCATCCCCCATGAAGCATTTTCACTGAAAAATGAATAATCGATTTGTCCGTTATTTGGCAAGCCTTGGGCCGCCAAATCAACGAGCAAACCGTCTGCTTGTTCCTTAGGGACATTTATCGTTGTTCCACCATTTCCTACTTCATACGGAATTCCTCTATTATCCAGTTCGGCTTTAATCTGCCCTGTTTCTTGAAGTGATAGATTCGTATATAACGGCACCATATTTGACTTGCCGGCAAATATACTCAGACCTGCCACCGTAATAAATAGTAAGACAAAGGCAGAAATAAACAATGTTCGTTGAGCAAGCGTCCTACTTATCCAAAAATCTTTTATTCTGTTCATATAAGACTGCGCTTTTTCTACCATAATTGCCCCCGATATTTTCTCTCTCTCTATTTCTTTTCATTATTGTAGAGTTTTTTTCTATTACACTTGCATTCTCATCATTTCTTTATAAGCATCAATCGCTTTACTTTGGACTTCTACTGTTGTCCGTAGTAAGACACCCGCCTTTTGTGATGTAATCATGACATCATGGAGGTCCAGTGTCTCTCCTTTAGCTAAAGCTATTGTTTTTTGGTCTGATATATTTTGTGCTTCATTTACTTTTGACAGTGCGTCTTTTAATGTATTAGCAAACTTTTGTTGGGCTTGAAAAGGTGTCGCTTTTGTAGTTTGGTTATATTGGAGTTGCGGATTTTGCATTTTTATTTGATTAATATTTGTCATTTTTCCTCACCTCTATTTCCCAATTTCAAGAGCTTTCATCAACATTGACTTTGACGCGTTAACAGCTGTAACGTTCGCTTCATATGATCGTGTTGCACTCATCAAGTCAACCATCTCCTTTAACGGATCAACGTTAGGCATTTGTACATACCCTTGTTCGTTTGCGTCAGGATGGTTTGGGTTGTATACCATTTTAAATGGTGTGCGATCTTCTCGAATTGCCGAAACGCGAACACCGCTTCCCTCTGATGAAGTTTTATTCCCTTTTACCATTGCGTTGTTTAAATGTGATCGAAATGGTTGTTCACGCTGTTCAAAGGCTACCATCTTTCGACGGTATGGTTCCCATTCACCATTTTCATTAACTCGAGCTCTCGTTGTATCAGCATTGGCTAAGTTAGAGGAGACAACATCCATTCGTAACCGTTGTGCAGTTAAAGCACTTGCACTAGTATTCATTGCATGAAATATACTCATCTCTACTTACCTCCGTTAATAACTGTTTCAATGCTTCTAAACTTTCCATTCAATCGATCTACTAAAGCATCATAATAGATTTGATTCTTGGCTAATTCAGTCATTTCTTTATCAATATCAACATTATTACCATTATGATTATAATTCGAATTACGTTGTTCTTGCACGTGAATATTACCGGTATTTATGGAAGAGAATGGCAAATGCCGTTCATGCGTCCGCTTCGCAGTTATCGTAGATGACTGCGCTTGCGATAAAACATCCTTAAATACGACATTTTTCGCTTTGTAGTTCGGTGTATCCACATTGGCAATATTGTTCGCAATTGTTTTGTTTTTTAAGGAAGCATAGTTCAAAGAATGTTGCAGTACATCAAACGTATGGTTAAAAAGTGGTGCCATAAATTTATCCCCTTTCCTTATAGCATTCATTTATGTTTTGACGTCATTTTATGTTGGTTTATGTCGCTTTATAGATTATCGCATAAAATCACCATTTAATAAAATAGGTAGAGTCATAATCCCGTAAATTCGAATAAAAAGACACAGACAACCAATAGGAAAAAAGACCTATAAAAATACCTAAAAAACCCCTGCAGGAAATTCCACAGGGGCTAATGTCTTATATCATTATTTTATTGATTATTTAATTTGCGTAACTCCACAAGGAATTTATCATTTAACACCTTAATATACGTACCCTTCATCCCTAGTGAACGGGACTCAATTACGCCTGCACTTTCGAGCTTACGAAGTGCGTTTACAATAACAGATCGTGTAATGCCTACACGGTCAGCAATTTTACTAGCTACGAGTAAGCCTTCGTTCCCATCAAGCTCTTCGAATATATGTTCAATTGCTTCTAATTCACTATAAGAAAGGGAGCTAATCGCCATTTGAACAACCGCTTTACTACGGGCTTCTTCCTCAATCTCCTCTGCCTTTTGATGAAGAATTTCCATACCAACTACAGTTGCACCGTATTCGGCTAGTAACAAATCATCGTTGTTAAAGCTTTCTTTTAACCTGCTTAAAATTAGTGTTCCTAAACGCTCTCCACCGCCAATGATTGGTACAATCGTTGTAAGACCCTTTTCAAACAAGTCACGATTTTCGACTGGAAAGGCTGTATATTCACTATCTATATCAAGGTTTGCAGTCGTTTCTTTTACATTAAAAAGTTTTTGCGTATATTCTTCTGGGAATTGACGTTCCTCTAACATACGTTTCATTCTTTCGTTTTCAATCTCCTGTTTAATGGCGAAACCTAATAACTTACCTCTACGACTTAAAATGAATGTGTTGGCACTAATTACGTCCCGTAAAGTACCGGACATATCGTTAAAGTTTACTGATTTCCCTGTTGTTTTTTGTAACATTGAATTAATTGCTCTTGCTCTCTCTAATAACTCCATGTTCATCCTCCTAATCTTTCCTACAAAATGTACTGGGACAAATCCTTATCCTTAAGAATCGTAGATAGCTTTTCATCAACGTATTCTTTCGTAATTTGGATATTGCCCATATGAATGTCTGGTGCTTCGAAAGACAAATCTTCTAATAGTTTTTCTAAAATTGTGTGTAACCTTCTCGCACCGATATTATCTGTTTCTTGATTCACTTCAAAGGCGATTTCAGCTATCCTACGAATAGCATTGTCAGAAAATTCAACACTTATACCTTCAGTTTGCAGTAATGCCATATATTGTTTAATTAACGCATTAGAAGGTTCTGTTAAAATATTGATAAAATCATCTACCGTAAGCTTTTGAAGCTCTACTCTCGTAGGAAAACGGCCTTGAAGCTCCGGAATTAAGTCAGATGGTTTTGCCATATGAAATGCACCTGCAGCAATAAATAATATGTGATCCGTCTTTACAGGTCCGTACTTTGTCACGATTGTAGATCCCTCAATAATTGGTAGAATATCCCGCTGTACTCCCTCACGAGATACATTGGCTTGGTCATTGCTCTTTCCAGCGATCTTATCAATTTCATCAATAAAAATCATACCAGTTTGTTCCGCTTTCTCTATTGCTTCTTGTGTTACTTCATCCATATCAATTAATTTTTGGGCTTCATCATGGATTAACACTTTTCTCGCTTCACGGACAGGCATTCTTCGCTTCTTTTTCTTTTTAGGCATAAACTGGCCTAACGCATCTTGCATATTCATCCCCATTTGTTCCATACCAGAACCTTGAAGCATATCGAACATCGTACTTTGTTGTTCTTCAACTTCTATGGATACCATTCGATCTTCTAATTCACCTAATGCCAATTGGTGCTCAATTTGTCTCCGTTTTTGTGCAATGTCATCTTTCTGCTCTTCCTCTTGTGTTTGGTCATCCGTTTGTTGCCCGGAAAAAAACATTTCAAAAGGATTTTGCATACCTTTATCTTTTTTCTTTTCAGGGACTAGCAGTTTCACTAGTCGTTTATTTGCAAGCTCTTCAGCTTTTGATTTCACTTCACTCATTTTATCTTCTTTCACAATTCTAACCGACGTCTCCACTAAGTCACGTACCATTGACTCTACATCCCGGCCAACGTAACCAACCTCAGTGAATTTTGTTGCTTCCACTTTCACAAATGGTGCTCCGACGAGCTTTGCAAGTCTTCTTGCAATCTCCGTCTTTCCTACACCAGTTGGTCCGATCATTAATATATTTTTGGGTACGATTTCGTCACGTAATTTATCCTCTAATTTCATTCGACGGAATCGGTTACGCAGTGCAATCGCCACTGCTTTTTTTGCTTCATTTTGACCAATGATATATTGATCAAGCTTCTCAACAATTTGACGCGGGGTAAGGTGAGTCCCCATGATTGACCACCCTCCTTAATGATTAAAGCACTTCTAACACAATTTGATCATTCGTGTAGACACAAATTTCACCGGCCACTTCCAATGCTGCCTGTGCGATTTCTTTTGCAGATTTATCGGGAGCATACCGTTTTAATGCTCTACCAGCACTTAAGGCATAGTGACCACCGGAACCGATTGCTAAAATATCATCGTCCGGTTCAATTACCTCACCTGTTCCAGATACTAGAAACATATGCTCCTTATTCATAACAATTAACATCGCCTCTAGCTTACGTAACACTTTATCACTGCGCCATTCTTTCGCTAGTTCAACAGATGACCTCGGTAAGTTGCCATTATATTTTTCTAAATAACTTTCAAACTTTTCAAACAATGTGAAGGCATCTGCAACGGAACCTGCAAAACCAGCTAGTACTTTTCCGTTAAACAACTTACGTACCTTCTTCGCTTTATGTTTCATAACAACTGCATTGCCTAATGTAACTTGCCCGTCCCCACTCATTGCACATTCACCTTCATGTCGGACGGCAAAAATAGTAGTGGCGTGAAAACCGTTTGACATAGTCTTCCACCTCTTTCTTTTCTTTGTTATGCACGGGGATGTGACCGTTTATATATCTTACGCAAATGATCTTTTGTCACATGTGTATAAATTTGCGTCGAGGATAAATGTTCATGGCCTAATAATTCCTGCACAGATCGTAAATCTGCTCCTTCATTCAACATATGTGTTGCAAAAGTATGTCGAATTTTATGCGGATGAACATGAACTGTTAAGGATGCCTTTTTTACCATGTCATTTAAAACCGTACGGATTCCTCTCGGTGTAATTGGTCGCCCTCGTGCATTGAGAAACATTTTCGTTGAGCTTTGGTTACCTTTGGCCAATAATTTAGGGCGTCCATCTGTCATGTAACGTTCTAAAGCTTCATGTGCATACTTCCCAAACGGAACATATCTTTCCTTTTTTCCTTTACCCATTACAAGGACGGTTTCAATCGTAAAGTCAAAGCTATGTAGTTCCAGTGCTGTGCATTCACTCACACGAATGCCTGTTCCATATAATAGTTCTAGTATTGCCTGATTGCGTTGACCTAACGGTGTGGTAAGATCACTCACCGTAAATAACTTTTCCATTTCCTTTTCGTAAAGGAAATCTGGAAGAGGATGATCCGCTTTTGGTAGGGATACACTTAAAAACGGATTAGCCTCAACAATATGTTCTCTTTCTAAAAAACGAAAGAATGTTCGCAAACTGGAAATTTTTCGAGACACACTTCGTCTAGAATATCGTTGTTCATATAGGTCCGTTAAATAAACACGGATAACTGGATAAGATATATCCTGTATGCCTTGTAATCCTTCTTTTTCACAAAACAAAAAAAAGGTATCAATATCTTGTTGGTAATATTGAATCGTATATGGTGAGGCGTTTTTCTCAAATTGTAAATATTCAACAAATGCCTCACAGTGATTGCTATAACCGAACATTCTCTCACCTCACATAAAGCGTATAAATCTTAACATACTTCTAACGCTTTACGCAACGAATTTGACTAAATTGTAACAAAATTCTGAATAGTGTCCAGGAAAGCTTACGTCAACTGCTTTTATTGTGTGTCAAGTATATTACCTTTAACCATTTCGATATTATAGCTTGATTAAAAGGTAGTGTCAAATAAATCATACTTTTCAAAAAAAGAAAACGCCTTGCTTAAGACAAGACGTTTTCCTCCTATTGCTGTGCATCTTCTTTATAATCACAATTCACACATTGCACTTGAGTACCTTTTTTTCGTTTCTTTTCAACTAATAACCCTTTACACTTTGGACATGGGCGTTCAATAGGTTTATCCCATGAAACAAACTCACATTCCGGGAAGCGGTCACAACCGTAAAACGTTCTTCGTTTTTTCGATTTCCGTTCTACAATATTTCCTTCCTTGCAATTCGGGCATTTCACTCCGATTTCTTTTAATATTGGTTTTGTATTGCGACACTCGGGAAAGTTCGAGCAAGCAAGGAACTTTCCGTATCGGCCCATTTTATATACCATTTCATGGCCGCATTTCTCACAATCTTCACCAGCTGGTTCATCTTTAATTTCTATTTTTTCCATTTCTTTTTCTGCTTTTTCAAGTCGTGGTTCAAAACCTTGATAAAAGCTATCAATAATTTTAACCCATTTGTTCTTTCCTTCTTCTATACTATCTAAATCTGTTTCCATTTTAGCTGTAAAGTTAACATCGATAATTTCCGGAAAATATTCAGACATGATATCGGTCACAATTTCCCCAAGTTCTGTAGGTACGAAGCGCCGATTGTCTAACGCTACGTATCCTCTCCGTTGAATGGTATCCAAGGTAGGGGCGAATGTTGACGGGCGCCCAATCCCTAATTCTTCCAACGTCTTGACTAACCTTGCTTCCGTATAGCGAGGAGGCGGTTGAGTAAAGTGTTGATTAGGGTTTATTTTTTTCGCTTTTACCTTTGTGCCTTCCTCTAAAGGTGGGAGCAGTTTATCTTCTTCCTTCTTATTATCATCGTTTCCTTCGATATACACTTTCATAAAACCTTTAAACTTTACTTGAGAACCTGTTGCCCGAAACTCAACCTCATTGTTCACGAGGTGTGCTGTAACAGTATCTAAAATCGCTGGAGCCATTTGACTCGCAACGAAGCGCTCCCAAATGAGTTTGTAAAGTCTCAATTGATCTCTTGATAGTACTCCCTTTAATGACTTTGGGTCACGGAAGACGGAAGTTGGGCGAATAGCTTCGTGAGCATCTTGCGCCCCTTCTGTTTGCTTCTTTTTGCCTTTTCCAGCACTAAGAAACTCTTTGCCATAGGACTGCTCAATATAATTTGTTGCTTCCGTTTTCGCAGTATCAGAAACTCTCGTAGAATCGGTACGCATATACGTGATTAGACCAACTGTACCTTCCTTTTTCCCCAGGTCGATTCCTTCATATAACTGCTGTGCAACCATCATCGTTTTCTTAGCCCGGAAATTCAACTTTCGAGCTGCTTCCTGTTGTAAGGATGACGTCGTAAATGGAGCTGATGGGTTTCGCCTGCGCTCCCGCTTATTCACCTTTGCTACGTTAAACTCATCACCTTTTAATTGATTTAAAACGTTGTCGACATCTTTTTTCGATTGAAGCTTTTCCTTTTTACCTTTTAACCCGTAAAAAGCACCTTGAAAAGTGTCCTTACCCTTCAGAAAGTCTGCTTCAATTGTCCAATATTCCTCTGGTTTAAAGTTTTGGATTTCTTTTTCACGGTCTAAAACCAATCGAAGAGCTACTGATTGTACACGACCAGCACTAAGTCCTTTTTTTACTTTTTTCCATAAAATCGGACTAATGTTATAACCGACAAGGCGATCCAGAATTCGTCGAGCTTGCTGTGCATCAACTAAATTCATATTGATGTTACGCGGATGCTTAAAGGACTCCTTCACAGCATCTTTTGTAATTTCATTAAATACAACTCGACATTTTGATTTTTCATCAATATCAAGACTGTGGGCTAAGTGCCAAGCAATGGCTTCTCCCTCTCTATCAGGGTCGGCCGCTAAGTATACTTTCTTTGCTTTTTTTGCTTCCTTTTTTAATTCCTTAAGCACAGGGCCTTTACCGCGTATCGTAATATACTTCGGCTGAAAATTGTTATCAACATCAACCCCAGTTTGACTTCTAGGTAAGTCACGAACGTGACCCATTGATGCTTTCACTTTATACTTTTTTCCTAAATATCGTTCAATTGTTTTTGCTTTTGCAGGTGATTCTACAATTACTAAATAATCTGCCATATTCATCCTCCTAAGAGGGTATTCATTTTTTTAATGCGTTTTCGTACATAATTACTTATGATAAATCTTCCCTATTATTGAATACTTTTTATGAATTTGTCAAACAGTTTTCTTAAAAAGAATCGTAATCCTTA
Source organism: Salirhabdus salicampi (assembly GCF_024259515.1). NCBI lineage: Bacteria > Bacillati > Bacillota > Bacilli > Caryophanales > Bacillaceae > Salirhabdus > Salirhabdus salicampi. The sequence continues at coordinate 152,265 of NZ_JANBWE010000002.1, forward strand.
ACAAATTGACAGCCATTTTCACCTATATCCCAACGATATTTTTCATTCTCCCAATATTCCAACAATTGTCTAGGATCATCAACTAAATTGGCTCCTTCTTGAATTAATTGATGACAGCCGCGGGAGTATTCAGAGAAAATAGAATCGGGGACAGCAAAAAGGTCCCGGCCCTGTTCTAATGCACATTCAGCCGTTATAAACGTTCCACTTTTTTCTTTTGCTTCAACAATTAACGTTCCAAACGAAAGTCCACTCACAATTCGATTGCGCTCTGGAAATTGCCATCGTTTTGGGGGTGTATCAGGAGGGTATTCAGAAAGCAATAAGTGGTTTTTCCCAATCTCTCGAAATAAACCCTCATGTTGTCTTGGGTATATGTAGTGAAAACCGTGACCTAACACGGCAATTGTCTTTCCATTATATTTCATTGTAACTTGGTGTGCATACGAATCCATACCTTGAGCCAATCCACTCACAATCGTCCAACCGTGTTGGGCTAGGGGTCTTACAAAATGTTCGACCTTTTTCAACCCTTGTTTAGAAGGGTGTCGAGTACCTACGATAGAAAAATGAGGGGTTCTCTTTAAAAGTTGAGCATCCCCTTTTAGATAAAGGAGAACTGGTGGATCGGGAATTTCTTTTAATAAGGTAGGATATATCGGATTTCTAAACGTAATAACACCATAATTATTTATATCTTTTTCCACCTGTTTTCGGATGTGATGGTTATGAATTCCGTTATGAATTACCGACGCGTTTACCTTTGGTAAATGAAATAGTTGTTGTAAATCCTCAACGGAGAATTGATAGATATTTGATAAATTAGGATCAAGTTTTAGCCATGTTCTTATCATCTTACGACCTACTCCTTGAATGCGGTGCAGATGACAGATCCGAATGTCTGTTTCCAACACCATCCTAAATTACACCTCCTAATATAGATAACAGCCCCCGAGTCATTACACGGGAGCTGTTACTCAATTCTTAGTGGGTTTTACATTTATCGTATAAACCATTTTCTTTTAAAACTTCAATCAATGTTTCTCCCATTACTGATGGTGTTTCAGCAACTTGAATACCACATTCGTTCATGACACGAATTTTTTCATCAGCTGTACCTTTTCCACCTGAAATAATGGCTCCAGCGTGTCCCATGCGTTTTCCAGGAGGGGCTGTACGACCTCCGATAAAGCCGACAACAGGTTTCGTCATATTCGCTTTCACCCATTCCGCAGCTTCTTCCTCAGCAGTACCACCAATTTCTCCAATCATAATAACAGCTTCCGTATCTGCATCTTCATTAAATGCTTTTAACACATCAATAAAGTCGGTTCCGTTTACTGGGTCTCCACCAATGCCCACTGCCGTAGATTGACCAATTCCTGCTTCAGATAATTGGTGAACCGCTTCATATGTCAAAGTTCCAGAACGGGAAACGACACCTACGTGGCCCTTTTTATGAATGTATCCTGGCATAATACCAATTTTACATTCTTCCGGTGTAATCACACCTGGACAGTTTGGTCCTACTAGACGTGTTTTCTTTCCTTCCATATAACGTTTCACTTTGACCATATCCATAACCGGAATATGTTCAGTAATACAAATTACTAAATCTAATTCTGCGTCAACGCCTTCTAAGATAGCATCAGCGGCAAATGGTGCTGGTACGTATACAACAGAAACGTTTGCTCCTGTCGCATTTACCGCTTCTTCAACCGTATTAAATACGGGAACCCCTTCAACTTCTGTACCACCCTTACCAGGTGTTACACCGCCTACAATTTTTGTTCCGTACTCTAACATTTGTTTTGTATGAAAAAGTGCTGTAGAACCAGTAATTCCTTGCACAATTACTTTTGTATCTTGGTTAATATATACGCTCATCCTTATCCCCGCCTTTCATTCATTACTTCACAAGTTCAACAATTTTTTGTGCACCGTCAGCCATAGAATCAGCAGACGTTATATTTAATCCAGATTCCTCAAGGATTTTCTTACCCGCGTCCACATTCGTACCTTCTAGACGTACAACTAACGGTAGCTCTAGTCCAACTTGCTTCGTAGCTTCTACGACACCTTCCGCAATTACATCACATTTCATAATGCCACCGAAAATGTTAACAAAAATACCTTTAACGTTATCATCTGATAAAATGATTTTAAAGGCTTCCGTTACTTTTTCGGTAGTTGCTCCACCGCCCACATCAAGGAAGTTGGCGGGTTCTCCACCGTAATGTTTAATCGTGTCCATTGTTGCCATAGCAAGGCCTGCACCGTTAACCATACAACCAATGTTTCCATCTAAGGCAATATAACTTAAATCATATTTAGATGCTTCAATTTCTTTTGGATCCTCTTCATCAAGGTCACGGAACTCTAAAATGTCTTTTTGACGGAATAAAGCGTTATCATCAAAGTTTAACTTCGCATCAAGAGCCATGACATTCCCGTCACCTGTTGTAACTAATGGGTTAATTTCCGCGATTGAACAATCTTTTTCCACGAACACTTTATATAAGCCCATCATAAATTTCACGGCTTTTGAAACTAGTTCCTTCGGTATATTAATATTAAATGCTAGTCTTCTTGCTTGATATGGCATTAGGCCTGTAACAGGGTCAATGACTTCTTTGAATATTTTTTCCGGTGTCTCTGCTGCTACTTCTTCAATCTCTGTCCCACCTTCTTCGGAGGCCATCATAACAACCCGGGAAGTAGCACGATCTAATACTAGACCAATATAATACTCCTTTTGTATGTCACAACCTTCTTCAATTAGTAAGCGTTTCACTTCCTTACCTTCAGGTCCTGTTTGGTGTGTGACTAACGTCTTACCTAATATTTCGTCGGCATATGTACGAACTTCGTCTACACTTTTCGCAACTTTTACACCGCCTGCTTTACCTCTACCACCAGCATGGATTTGTGCTTTTACAACGGATACTTTAGATCCTAAAGCCTTTGCAGCCTCAACAGCTTCATCAACAGTAAAAGCAACACGGCCATTGGGAACGGCTACTCCGTAGCTTCGTAATATTTCTTTCCCTTGATACTCGTGAATGTTCATCTTCCATCCTCCCATCAATTGTTACTGCATGTACATTTTAGTAGATTTGCTTTGAAATTGTCCACACTTTCACATTATACAGAATCTTTTCACGATTTAAAAGCAGGAATGAAAACATTTTCACGCTTTCTGCTTCTTATCTACCTTGTAAATAAAGGCAAACACTTCTGCAACCACCTCATATAATTCTTCTGGAATTTTTTCGTTAATCGACAATTCCCCTAATAATTCGGTAAGTGTTTCATCTTCATATACAGGGATATTATGATCATTCGCTTTCTCTATCATATTTTCAGCTACATATCCTTCTCCCTTTGCTATAACTCGGGGTGAATCATCTTTCTTTTCTTCGTAGCGTAATGCAAATGCTGACTTTTGTTCCCTTTTTTGATCCTTCATATTTTGAAATCTACTCCTTGTGCGGTCCATTTCGGTGGAGACTCCTGCACATTTTCCTCATTTTCATCTAAAGTTGTGACTCTTATATACGTCAGTGTGTATCCCACCTGCTTAATACGATCTTTCAACGTCTTTTCTAACATTTGGATAGACGCTTGAATACGATTGGGCTCTTCATTATGAATTACCATGAAAATATTGCGGTTTTGAATGTTTAAATCAATGATTGTTTCACGAAGTTCACCTAACATTAAATAAAATACGATGTGACAATAATCTGAAGAAATGCGCCGATTTTCATCCTTTTTTCCTTCGTATGTCATGTATGCATCCTTTCCCATCCCAAATAATGTATTAGGTAACGGGATTTGGAGGAAAAATTCTTCCCGGGTTTCAGTTGAAGCAAAATGAATTCCATTGAGGAGATCCATGGCCTTGCTGTATAAAGATTGTTGCTCCATAGGGACTTGTTGACTGACGAGTTGTAAAAGATTCAAAAGAAATGGGTAATCTTGACGCCATACGTTACTACGGTTCGGCCGTAATAAATCAATTAACCACCTTATTTTGAAAAAGAACTGTTCCGTTGTGGTAACACGCAGAAAATTACTTGACATTAATCCATGGACTATCCACCGGCGGAGAATAACCTGTTCACCATCGTGTTCAGTAAATTGCAAATGACTCATGAAAGTCTTCAATAACTCATCTACTTGTCCTAGTTGATATGGTAAATTTGATAGATTCTCGCTTTGTTTCAAATGATAATCTTTCCATTGTTGTTGCCACTCCCCAAAAGACACATCCGATTTAATCCAATTCACATTTTGTAGTAAACGAAATGTCGTGTCAGACTGCCGTTCTAATTCGGTGTAGATCTGTTTTGTCAGGGCACTGGAGACAGGCTCTACTTCATTTTGAAAGAAAAGAGAAAGGAGTGATCGAAGTTGGTGGCTATATCCTTCTCCTGTACCGTTACGTTGCAACGTTTTATATATGATCTCTAACTGATCATACATAGATATATCCGGAAATAAGTGGGTTGTGAGTCCGTTCAAAACTTGTTGTTTAACCGGTAACCCTCTTTTGAGTAATTCAATTAATACAACCTCAGCTTTCGAATCTGTTTGCTTTTCCAATAAATCAAAGGCTTGTAACAACATATCCAGACGTAATGGAATCTGTTCACGTAAAACAGCAGAAACGACACGCAACCGGGTATGAGTACTCTTTAAACCAAGCCTCTCCAACAGTACAGCAGCCGCTTCTTCCTTCTTCTTCACAACCTTATCACTGAAAACCTGTAACGTAATTTGGGGATGAGTTTGATTTACACGAAATAAGTATGAATTATTCACTTGCAAATGACGTTCAAGTTGAGCAATGACCTGCTTATTTCCCAGATGAATCATCGCCTTATTTTCCGGAAAAAACTTTATCACTTTCCCTCTCACGATTTGACCTTCTTTTAATGTTAAAGGTGCCTTTTGCTGAATGCGGCGTAAGTGATCAACGGTTTGGAGTTTGTCCATTCCGCTTCCCTCCTATTTTTTCATTAATGCTTGTTGTACTGGTGCAAAGGAGAAACGGTGGTAAGGTGATGGTCCATATTGTTGTAATGCTGTTATATGATCTTTTGTTCCGTATCCAACGTTCGAGTTAAAGTGATAGCTTGGGAATTCCTTATGTATCTCCTCCATAAACCGATCCCTCGTAACTTTGGCTAATATACTTGCTGCAGCAATGGAAACACTTTTTTGGTCTCCTTTTGTTAATGATTGTTGCGGAATTGCGACATCCCGTAACGGAACTGCATCAATTAATAAAGAATCAGGTTTTGGCGATAACTGTCCTATTGCCTCTTTCATTGCAAATATTGTAGCTTGATAAATGTTGATATCATCAATTTGTTGATTGTTTGCAATACCGATTCCATATGTAACAGCGTTTTCTTTAATATACGTATAATAGGTTTCTCGTTTCTCTTTTGATAACTTTTTTGAATCATCGAGTCCTTCTAAATAAAAATTTTGTGGTAGCACTACTGCTGCCGCTACTACAGGTCCGGCCAATGGCCCACGTCCTACTTCATCTATACCCGCAGTATATTGCATACCATTTGCCCACTCTTGTTTTTCATAGGCTAACATTCTTTCAAACTTCTCTTGCAAAGCCTTTTTTTCAGCTAGTTTTTTTTCAAATTTATGAATAAGGGCTTGTACCCCTTTTCGCTCATCATGCTTAAATTGCTGCCATTCTTCTTCTGTAAAATATCCTTGTTCTAATTGTTGTTTTATTTGTGTAATGGTTTTTGTCTCTTTCATTTCGCTCCCCCCTCATGTACTATATCGTCTTTATTCAAAAAAGATAAAGGCATACACCCTTTGGATGCATGCCTGCCGTTATGATTCATATGGTCGATCAAAGGTTACTTTTCCTAAATGTCCCGCACGTAAGTCACGAATAATAACATCTGCAGTTTTTTCATAATCAACGACACCACCAGGACCAATACAACCGCGTTTTTTACCGATGTAGTCAAACCAAGACGCTATATCCTCTGATTCAAATTGATTACCATATCGTTCTTCAAGACGGTATGAATAATGCTTTCTAAAATACTGTAATACGTATACAGCGATATCATCCATAGGAAGGATTTGATCTTTTATCGTTCCAATTGCCGCTAACTTTTTACCTATTTCTTGATCTTCGAATTTAGGCCAAAGAATTCCTGGTGTATCTAATAATTCAAAGTCCTTTTTCACTTTGATCCACTGTTGCTGTTTTGTTACTCCTGGCTTATCTCCTGTTTTTGCTATTCTCTTTTTAGCTAGGCGATTGATAACGGTCGATTTCCCTACATTCGGAATACCTAAAATCATTGCTCGAATCGGCCTAGGTTTAATCCCTTTTTTGATTAGCCGTTCTAACTTATGTTGCCCAAGGGCTTTTGCTTCTTTAACTAACTTTTGGATATCATTTGCTTCATGTGCATTTAAAGCTAATGCAGGAACATCACGCTCCTGAAAGTAAGTTAACCAGTCATTCGTTAAGGATGGGTCTGCTAAATCCTTTTTCATTAGCACAATCATCTTTTCCTTCTGCCCTAATACATCATGTAACATTGGGTTTTGCGAGGATACAGGGACACGTGCGTCCACTAATTCTATTACAAAGTCAACTAATTTTAATTTTTCTTCAACTTCTCGCTTCGCTTTAGCCATATGGCCCGGAAACCATTGAATCGTCACGATTATCACCTACCGTTAATTTACAGTACCGATACGTTTAAAAGGCCAATAAATAAAATGTGCTTCCCCAACTAGTTGATCTAACGGGATTAATCCTAAAATACGGCTATCGGTTGAATTTGGACGATTATCCCCTAATACTAGTACATAGTCTTCAGGAATTTCTCGATAGTTACCTGGGAGGTCTGGTAGAGAAAAGTCACGTGTAAAGTAAAAGTATTGTTGTTCACTTATTCGTGATTGTTCCACATATGGTTCCTTTACAATATTTCCATTCACATATAAATTACCGTCTTTATATTCAATATGTTCACCAGGTAATCCAATAATACGCTTAATATAATCCGTTTCCTTCGTTGCACGGAATACAACGATATCAAAGCGTTCTGGTTCACCAACTATGTAACTTAACCGATTCACAATTAGGTAGTCACCGTTTTTTAATGTAGGAAGCATGGATGGACCATCAACGACGATGGGTGCCAATAAAAAGAAACGAATGATGAACGCGAGCACGGCAGCGAACAAAATCGTTTTTATCCATTTTCTTAAACTAGATGCTTTTTGGGACATTCTATTTATTTCCCTCCACGTTATCGTTCCTGTTGTTTCTCGTCATCTTTATTATACTAAAAAAAGGGGCTTGAAGATACAAGCCCCTTTGTCTTTTAAACTGTTATTAACGAATTTCTTTAATACGAGCTGCTTTACCACGTAGATTACGTAGGTAGTAAAGTTTAGCACGACGTACTTTACCACGACGAGTACGTTCGATTTTCTCGATTCTTGGTGAATGTACAGGGAATGTACGTTCAACACCTACACCGTAAGAAATTTTACGCACTGTAAACGTTTCGCTAATTCCGCCACCACGGCGTTTAATGACAACACCTTCGAACACCTGAATACGCTCACGGTTACCCTCAACAACTTTTACGTGAACTTTTACAGTATCACCAGGACGAAAGTCTGGATGATCAGTACGAAGTTGGTCTTTTGTAAGATTCTCGATAAGTTTTTGCATTACTGCTCACTCCTTCCACACGAATGTTCTTGCCTTAAATCTCTAGCAGCGGAACATTGTTTATTCCTTAAGTACACACTTAAGCACAAAAATAAATATATCATAATGCTTAACATGTTGCAATATTATGTTGTTATTTCTTCCAACTTTCCAACCATTCTTTCTCTTTATCTGTCAATTGTACCTCTTGTAACAAGTCCGGTCTACGTTCAAATGTTCTTTTTAACGATTGATATCTGCGCCACTCTTCAATTTTTTGATGATTGCCTGACATTAAAACATCTGGTACTTGTAAGCCTCTATATTCTCTCGGTCTTGTATAGTGTGGATGTTCTAACAGGCCCGTTGAGAAAGAATCTTGTTGTGCTGATTCATCATTACCAAGAACACCAGGTAATAGACGGACAACACTATCTACTACTACCATTGCTCCAAGTTCTCCACCTGTTAATACAAAGTCCCCGATTGAAATTTCATCTGTCACTAAATGAGTTCGAATTCGCTCGTCATACCCTTCATAGTGTCCACACAAAAAGATTAAGTGTTCTTCCTGGGCAAGCTCTTCTGCCTTTTGTTGTGTATAACGCTCACCTTGGGGACACATCAAAATAATGCGCGGCTTTGATTCCCGCTTTTGCTTTAAATGATCAACTGCATCAAATAAAGGCTGCGGAGCTAATACCATACCGGCACCACCACCGTATGGATAGTCATCTACTTTATTATGCTTGTTGTTCGTAAATTCCCGGAAATTCATTGTTTCGTATCGAAAGGCATTCGTCTCTTGTGCCTTTTTCAATATTGAAGATTGAAAAACACCCGTAAACATCTCCGGAAAGAGGGTTAAAATATCGATGTGCATTAATCCAACAGTCCTTCCATTGGTTGGATCGTTACTTTTTTATTATGTATATCAACGGTGCGCACTACGTCATCAATGTATGGAATGAGTAAATCTTTCCCTTTTTTCCGTTCCACGACCCATACGTCATTCGCACCAGGAGCTAACACCTCTTTAATGACACCTAACTCTTCCCCTTCATCTGTTACGACAGTACTACCAATAATTTCGTAGTAATAATATTCGCCTTCCGCTAATGGTGTAAGCTGTTCTTCCGTAACTTTAAGGGTACCACCTTTAAACCTTTCTACGTCATTGATGGAATCATATCCTTTAAAACGTAACATGTGAAAGTTTTTATGGGTTCTATAGCTGGATACTTCTAGTTCTTCTGTAATGTCACCGTTTGGCGAAACCCAGTAAAGTATACTACCTGGTTTAAACCGTTCTTCAAAGTCTGTAATTTTTACAACTTTTACTTCGCCTTTAATCCCGTGAGTATTTACGACTTTGCCAACATTAAAATACTTCTCAGTCATAATTCATCCCCCGCAGTTTCAATCCTTATCACGATTCCGTCTTTCACAATAACAGATCGGCTTCCGGTCACGTCTTGCCATTTGTTTCCGATTTCTACTTCTACCATTTCTTCTACTTCGTCTTCTATAATTTCACTACCTATTGGTAAAATATCCAATTGTTCTAGTTGATATTCTATCCATTTCATTCGATTTTGGCGTCGGTCAATTTCTTTTTGAAATCGTTTATCGACATCTGTTGGGGAGATGCCCTTCTTCCGTCTTAATTTACGCATCTCGAACCGTAACTGGGAACACTCATTTTCAAGACGGGAATGTTGTTTTTCGAACTTTTCCCGGATATGTTCCTTACTTTTCTCGGTAATCACTTGTTTAACCGTCGTTGTACGTAAAAATTTCATCAGGGACTCATCCCCTTTCAACTAAAACGCCCGTATTTTAAAAAAAGGGAAAGGTTATCCCCCTCCCCAATTATACATCACATGATGTCTAAAAATATTTTCTTGTTCGAATCCGATCCAGCGGCGTACACAACTGTACGAATCGCTTTTGCTATTCTCCCGTTTTTGCCAATAACCTTACCAACATCATTTTCATGAACGATTAAGTGATAACGAATTTTGTAATCCGTTTCTTCTTCCTTCACTTCAATATGCTCGGGGTGATCGACAAGCGGGCGAACAATCGTTTCGATTAAGGCTTTCATGATTTATCACACTACTTTACTTTTGATTTTTCTGTTCGTGGAACTTCTTCATGATGCCTTGCTCAGAAAATAGGTTACGTACAGTGTCGCTAGGTTTTGCACCTTTGGACATCCAATCAAGAGCTTTCTCTTCGTCAAGTTTTACCTCAGCAGGCTCAACAACCGGATTGTATGTTCCAATTTGATCAATAAAACGTCCGTCACGAGGAGAACGTGAATCAGCAACTACTACACGATAGAAAGGGTTTCTCTTAGAACCCATACGTCTTAAGCGAATTTTTACTGCCATGTTTATTGCACCTCCAAAAATTGTTTTACACAAGATAAGATTTTAGCAGACATTTTTTCGTCTGTAAAGTATTTTTCCATTACATAAACGGAAAGTTCATTCCTTTTTTCTTACCTTTTTTCATATTTGTCATTTGTTTCATCATTTTTTTCATATCTTCGAACTGCTTTAATAAGCGATTCACCTCTGCTACAGATGTTCCTGAGCCTTTGGCAATTCTACGCTTCCGGCTTGCATTCATCAGTTTCGGATCTATTCTTTCTTCCTTCGTCATCGATTGAATGATTGCTTCAACATGTGTGAGCTTCTTCTCATCAAATTGGACATTCTTCATGCCTTTCATTTTGTTTGCACCTGGGATCATGCCAAGCAAATCTTCTAATGGTCCCATATCTTTCACTTGTTGCATCTGTTCCAGGAAGTCATCAAACGTAAACGACATGTCACGCATTTTTTCTTGCAGTTGTTTCGCTTTTTCTTCATCAACTGTTTCTTGTGCTTTTTCAATTAGGCTTAACACATCACCCATGCCTAGTATTCTTGAAGCCATTCGTTCAGGGTGGAATGGTTCTAGCTCGTCTAATTTTTCACCGACACCTGCAAATTTAATCGGCTTACCAGTAACAGAGCGGATAGACAACGCTGCACCACCACGAGTATCACCATCTAATTTTGTTAAAACAACACCGGTTACACCTAAACGTTCATCAAAACTCTCTGCTACATTTACTGCATCTTGACCTGTCATCGCATCTACCACAAGGAAGATTTCATCAGGTTGGACGGCTTCCTTAATGTTAGACAGCTCATCCATTAAGTTTTCATCAACATGAAGGCGGCCAGCAGTATCAATAATACAATAATCATTATGTTCATCTTTTGCTTGTTGAACCGCCTGCTTTGCAATATCAACAGGGTTCGCCTCTGTGCCTTTGGAGAAAACAGGCATGCTTAACTGTTTGCCAAGGGTTTCGAGTTGGTTAATCGCTGCTGGCCGATATACGTCTGCTGCTACTAGCATAGGATTCCGGTTGTGCTTTTTCCGTAGATGATTTGCTAATTTACCCGTAGTTGTCGTTTTACCTGCACCTTGTAGACCTACCATCATAATTACGGTTGGTGGTTTATTTGCGACTGCAATTTTACTTTGCTCTCCACCCATAAGCTCGGAAAGTTCATCTTTTACAACTTTTATCACTTGTTGTCCCGGGGTTAAACTTCCCATGACCTCCTGCCCAATGGCACGTTCTTTCACTCGTTTAATAAAGTCTTTTACAACTTTAAAGTTTACATCGGCCTCAAGTAACGCTAATCGGACTTCCCGGGTCATTTCCTTTACATCCGCTTCGGTTACCTTCCCTTTACCTTTAATCTTTTTGATCGTGTTTTGCAGACGGTCGGCTAAACCTTCAAACGCCATAATAAGCCGCCCTCCTATTCAAGTTTTTCAAGTTGCTCGACGATAGCCAGCAACTCGTCCTTATTTGTAACGTCTTCCTCCAACTTCGCACGTAATTGGCGGATATGGAATTTTCTTTGTTGAAATTTCTCATAAAGAAGCAACTTCTCTTCATACTCTTCCAACATTGTTTCTGTACGTCTAATGTTATCATATACGGCTTGACGACTAACATTGAAAGATTCGGCGATTTCACCAAGGGAGTAATCTTCCAAATAATACATCTCCATGTAATTACTCTGTTTAGCCGTCAACAACTGTTGGTAGAAATCAAATAAATAATTGATTCTCGTCGTTTTTTCTAACAAATGCGAGCACCCCTTGTTAAGTGAAATGCCTTTACAATATCGTATCTAATCCCTTTACTTCATGTCAAGGTATAGAAGGCATTTATTCTTCTTCTATCATTCCAGCAAACAATCCGTAAACAAAAGCATGGGCATCAAAAGTTTGTAAGTCCGTTATTTGTTCACCTAACCCTACGAATTTTACTGGTATATTTAATTCATGACGAATGGCAAGAACAATTCCACCTTTTGCTGTTCCATCTAATTTCGTTAAAACAATTCCAGATACGTCTGTTGAAGCAGAAAAAGTCTTCGCTTGGCTAAGAGCATTTTGCCCTGTTGTTGCATCCAAAACGAGCAATACTTCGTGAGGTGCATCTGGGACTTCACGTGTAATAACCCGCTTCACCTTTTCTAGTTCGTTCATTAAATTCACTTTATTTTGTAATCTACCTGCTGTATCACAGAGAAGAACATCCACCCCACGGGACTTAGCGGCTTGGACAGCATCATACATGACTGCTGCTGGATCACTACCTTCACTATGCTTAATAACATCTACTCCTACACGATCGCCCCAAACGTCCAACTGATCAATTGCACCTGCACGGAATGTATCTCCTGCAGCTAATAGGACAGACTTTCCTTCACTTCTCAACTTGTGAGCAAGTTTACCGATTGTCGTTGTTTTTCCAACACCGTTAACACCAACAAATAAAATAATCGATAGGCCGTTTTCATTTAAGTTTAGTTCCTCGACATCTTCACTATCTTTTCCGTAGTAGATGTCTACTAGTTTTTCAGAGATCACTTCTTTTACTTGTGAAGTATCTTTAATGTTTCGTCGCTTCACTTCCATTTCCAACTGTTCAATGAGGTCCATAACGGTTTGAACACCGACATCAGCACCGATTAAAATTTCTTCTAGTTCTTCAAAGAATTCTTCATCTACTGTACGGTACTTTGCAACTAAGTCATTCACTTTTGTTGTAAATGAATTCCGGGTTTTCGTTAGACCGTCTTTAAACTTACCCGTTACTTGATCCGTTTGTTGACTAAATTTATCTTTTAGTTTATTAAAGAAACTCATTTGGAACTTCCTTTCTAGGCTTGTATTACTTCTTCTGTTTCTTCTAATCGAACAGATACCATTTTCGAAACACCAGACTCTTGCATCGTTACACCATAGAGGACATCCGCTTCTTCCATTGTACCTTTACGATGTGTAATAACAATAAACTGAGTCTCCTCACTGAAGACTTTCAAATACTTAGCAAACCGGTTAACATTTGCTTCATCTAGTGCAGCCTCCACCTCATCTAAAACACAAAATGGCACCGGGCGAACCCGTAAAATCGCGAACAGTAGCGCAATTGCCGTTAAAGCACGCTCTCCACCTGATAACAATCCTAAATGCTGCAGCTTTTTCCCTGGTGGCTGTGCTACAATATCGACCCCAGTTTCCAGGAGGTTCGTTTTGTCTGTTAATGTTAAACTAGCACGTCCACCGCCGAACAACTCTTTAAATACAATACTAAATTCTTCTTGGATTTGGGAGAACGTATGGTCAAACCTTCTAACCATCTCCTCGTCCATTTCCCGGATTACTGTATATAACGTTTCTTTCGCTTCGATTAAATCATTCTGTTGGTCCGTCAGGAACTGATAACGCTCCTTTATACGTTCATATTCTTCAATTGCACCTAGATTCACAGTACCAAGACTCTCTATTTCCCGTTTTATTTGTTTTACGGTTTGCTTGGCTTGTTCAATATGCTCTGTTTTTCCGTAAGTTTGCCTTGCTTTTTCGTATGTTAATACATATTCTTCCTGAAGTTGATGGAGGCGATTTTCTAACTCAACATCGAGGCGGTTAGCCTTAACCTCTTTATCTTGTATTTCCTTTGTGAATTGTTGGTATAAGCGGCTCTTTTCTTTTATTTCCCGCTCCATATCTTCAGACAGTTTCATTCGTTGCTGACGCTCTTCTCGTTTTTGTTGGAGTTTTAATTCTGTGCTCGTTTTATCTTGACTCATTTCATCTGTTTTGGCCGCAATGTCTTCTGCGGAAGAACTATCTTCCTTAATGCGGTCTAATTCTCTCATTTGTTGATCAATGGTGACGATTTGTTCACGTAATTCTTCTTTCTGTTGTCGTAATTGGTTTACTTTTTCTCGCTGATTGTTGACTTCACCATCTTGCCCAGCAAGAATAACCTTCAATTCATTAAACTGTTCTTGCAGTTTTTCTTTATTGGATTGTTGATTCGACTTTTCTTCAGTCAGTTGATTGACTTGGTCTTGTATCCGTTTCGATTGTATTTCAATCTCTTGTAAACGTTCAGCGACTTCTTTTTTCGAGCTTACTAACTTTTCTTCATCTTCAACAAATTGGGATTGTTCTTGATCATATATTGTTAAATGTTCATTAACATTCGCCAATTTCATTTCGATTTCCCGTTTCTGACCATCTACACGATGTGCTTTTGCTTTTAGTTCGTCTAACTGTTGTTCTTTCCCAATCAACTGCTGCTCACTTCGTTTTATTTTCTCTCTTTGCGAAGCAATTTCCTCTTCAAATTCTTTCGTTTTTTGTTCATAATCTGTAAGCTTTTCGATAATTTGTGTTAATTCTTTCTCTCTTGTAAAAAGGGAATTGTTTGTTTTTTTACGAGCACCACCAGACATCGAACCACCTGGATTGACAACATCCCCATCAAGGGTAACGACACGGTAACGACGACCCGTGGAAGCAGCAATCTCATTTGCTTCGCTCAAGGACTTCGCAATGAGAATATTGCCTAACAAAGACTTTATGATCGGCTCGTATTGTGGATCATATTGGATTAAGTCAGCTCCCACTCCGACATAGCCTCGACTTTTCTGTACATGTTCACGGATACTTGATGGGAGTTCCTTTGATTGTATCGTACTTAACGGCAAGAAAGTTGCTCGTCCATTATTGGATGTTTTTAACCACTGGATTGCCTGTCTCGCTCTCGATTCATCTGCTACAACGATATGCTGCGCCTGCGCACCGAGTGCAGTCTCAATTGTTGTTAAATATTGATTCGGAATATCGATTAGTTCAGCAACGGCTCCGTGAATCCCTTTTAATTGATTTCGTTTGCTCGCTTTAAGAACGGCTTTCACCCCATGAAAGAAGCCAGAAAAGTCTTCCTTCATCTCTTCTAACATTTCTTTCTTGGAACGAAGCTTTTCTAGGAGTTGATATCCTTGATTCAGTTTTTGCTCATTATTTTGTAACTCTTGCTTTTCAGCTTCATATTGTTGCTTCATTTCGACAAAAACTCGCTCTTCTTCTGCCTGTATTTCCACAACTTCTTTATATTGAGTTTCCATTTCTTCTCGCTCTACCTCAATATTGTCCCTTTGTGACAATAAGCCTTGGAACCGTTCTGCAAGACGAGTTTGCTTTGCTTTCATTTGTTCCAGTTGGCGCTCAATGCTTTGAATTTCATTCCGTTTGGCTGCCTGCTCATTCAAGCTTTCAATATAATCACTTTTTAACTCTTCAATCTTATCTTCCACATTTTCCTGTAAAAGAGACATTTTCTCTTCCATGGACGCAATTTGTTTTTTCGTTTCGTTCCTCTTTTCGACAAAGGAAGCTAACGTTCTTTCTTCAGTTGCTAACTTCTCTTTTACTTCTGTTAATTTATGGTTTGTCTTCACTTGTTCTTGTGTAAGCTTGTCTTTATTTTCTTCATAATGTTTCAACCGTTCATGAAAAAGCCGTTTTTGGCCTTCTAAATGTTCCAGTTCCTTCGTTAACGTTAACAAACTGTTTTGCAACTGTTCAATTTGTTGATCTAAATGTTGTAAATCGTGTTTTTCCTTTGCATGTTTTGCCTCATCTTGTTGAATCTCCGTCTGTTTATGTATTGCATTTTCCTTCTTTTGCTCAATTTCTGCTAGTAGAGCATCCCACTGAGACTTTAACACTTCAATCTCTGTTACAAGTAAGGAGACTTCATGATGTTTTAATTGATCTTTTTTCTCTAAATATTCCTTTGCTACCTGTGCTTGTTTTTCTAAAGGTCCAATATGTCCTTCGATTTCATGAATAATATCTTCGACTCGATTTAAATTTTCTTGTGTTTCATCTAGTTTCAGCTCGGCTTTCTTTTTCCGTTGCTTATATTTTAACACACCTGCTGCTTCTTCAAAGATGGACCGTCTTTCTTCAGCCTTAGAACTTAATATTTCTTCTACTTTTCCTTGACTAATGATGGAAAATGCTTCCTTACCAAGACCAGAGTCCATAAATAATTCAACAATATCCTTCAAGCGACAAGCCTGTTGATTAATGTAAAATTCACTTTCTCCTGAACGGTACACCCGTCTTGTAATGCTTACTTCCTGATAGTCAATTGGAAGTGCATGGTCAGAATTATCCAACGTTAACGCCACTTCAGCAAAGTTCAATGGTTTTCGTGAATCACTACCTGCAAAAATAACGTCCTCCATTTTGGAACCACGTAACGATTTTGCTGACTGTTCACCTAACACCCAACGGATTGCATCAGTAATATTACTTTTCCCACTACCATTAGGTCCAACAACTGCTGTAACACCTTGGACAAAGTCAACTGATATTCGATCTGCAAACGATTTAAATCCGACTGTATCTAAACGTTTGAGGAACATATTTTTTCCTCCTACACACTAAAAATATTTCTTATACTGTTTCCTTTTTAACTAGTTTATTTTATCATAGATTGTAAATGTTAAGAAGTAACCATATTGAAGGAGATGTTATTGTGTCTTTACAAGAAGCAACTGCAGAAAATTTAAAATTTATCATTGACGATCTTGCAGAAAGGCTACAAGTGATAAACCGTTCCATTCTTGACCCTGACCATTATGATATGGATCACTACGATGAAATTAAATCTCTTTATGATATGGTCGTTAGTAGAGGACAAATTAGCGTTTCCGAAATACACGCTATTATTGAAGAATTAAAAAAATACCGCAAAAAATAGCACCCGGCTTAAGAGTCCGGGTGCTTTCTTTCTAGTTTACGCAAAGCTTTTTTTGCAGCCATTTGTTCTGCTTCTTTTTTTGTTTTACCACTACCTTCTCCGAACTTTTCTTCATCAATCCGTACTTCGGCAATGAAAATCCGGTTATGGGCAGGACCACTCTCGTTTACAATGTCATATTCAATCTCACTCTTTTTATCTTGTTGCACCTTTTCTTGCAATAAGCTTTTAAAATCCATCGCATGCGAAAAAGCACCTTCCTGAATCTTCGGAAAGACATGGGTTTCCAAGAAATGAAGAACATCAGTAAAATTTTGATCTAAGTATAGCGCACCTACAAATGCCTCAAACACATCTGCCAGTAATGCCGGGCGGTGGCGTCCACCTGTCATTTCTTCACCTTTTCCAAGTAGAACGTGATCACTAAAATCTAATTCTTCAGCGAAGTTGACGAGTGCTGGTTCACAAACTATGGATGCCCGTAATTTCGTCAGTTCCCCTTCACTCATGGCTGGATATTTACGGTATAAATATTGGGATACAGCTAGTTCTAGTACAGCGTCCCCTAAAAATTCCAGTCGTTCATTATCCTCATAGTCCTTCTTACGATGCTCATTCACATATGATGAATGGGTAAAAGCGGTCCGAATTAATTTTTCGTTATTAAATTTCACACCTGTTCGTTCTTCTAATTGCTTTTTATCCACAATAACTCCACCTTTAAAAACAGGTAGAAAGCCCTGTAATTACAGGACTTTCTTGTATATTATTGACGGCTGTTTATGTAATCTACAGCGTCCCCTACAGTTTGAATTTTTTCCGCATCTTCATCGGAAATTTCCAAATCAAATTCGTCTTCAAGTTCCATCACTAATTCCACTACGTCAAGAGAATCAGCTTCCAGATCATCTTTAAAAGAAGCTTCTTTTGTTACTTTTGCTTCATCAACGTCAAGACGCTCAACGATTACTTTCTTTACGCGATCCAATACGTCTGCCATGTTGCTTCACCTCCCTTCAAATATTATAGAAGAAATTGTCCAAAATGACTAGTTTTTATTACATCACCATTCCGCCGTCAACATGCAACGTTTGCCCTGTCATATAGCGTGAATCTTCAGAAGATAAGAAACGGACAACATTCGCGATATCTTTCGGTTCTCCAAGACGGCTTAACGGAATCATTTTTAACATCTCTTCCCGTACATCCTCTGGTAATTCATCTGTCATATCCGTTGTAATGAAACCAGGAGCTACAGCGTTAACGAGGATATTTCTAGCAGCTAGTTCTTTTGCGCTCGTTTTCGTTAAACCAATAACACCTGCTTTAGCAGCAACGTAGTTTGCTTGTCCAGCATTTCCGCTTACACCTACAATGGATGAAATGTTAATAATACGTCCGCCTTTTTGTTTCATCATTTGGCGAGTCACGCCTTTTATACAAAGGAAAACACCTTTTAAGTTTGTTTGAATAACTTCATCAAACTCTTCTTCTTTCATCCTCATCAGTAGATTGTCCCTTGTAATACCAGCATTATTCACTAATATATCAAGGCTGCCGAAAGTACTAACAACTTCCTTGATCATCCCTTTGACATCTTCTTCGTTTGAAACGTTCGCTTGAATCGCAAACGCCTCTCCACCGTTTTGTTTAATTTCATCAACAACAGCTTGGGCTTTTTGTTCACTGCCCGCGTAATTTACAGCTACCTTCGCCCCAGCATTCGCTAGTTCTAAAGCAATTGCACGGCCAATTCCTCTTGAAGCACCTGTTACGAGTGCACTTTTACCATCTAACATTACGAATCCTCCTTGTACCATGCTAAAAATTGTTCTAATGATTCAGGGTCTTGAACGGCGAATGTTTTCATTCGACGGTTCACTTTTCGAACTAAACCGGATAATACTTTTCCATTTCCAACTTCCACGATTGCATCGACATCTTCGTCAATCATCTTTTGAATGGTTTCGGAAAAGCGAACAGGTGAAAAAATTTGTTTCACTAATAAATCGGAAATTTCTCCTGGGTCCTTCGTTGGCTCTGCTGTAACGTTCGCATATACAGGAACGTTTGCAGGAGAAATCGTGATATCGTTAAGAACAGCTTGGAATTTTTCACTAGCAGGTTTCATGAGGCGTGAGTGGAAAGGTCCACTAACGTTTAACGGAATAACACGTTTTGCCCCTTTTTCTTTTAATTGTTCGATTGCTAGTTCAACACCTTGCTTCGTCCCGGAAATAACAATTTGTCCAGGGCAGTTGAAATTCGCTACATCTACTGCTTCACCTTGCTCTGAAATCGAAGCGGCAACTTCCTCAATATCTGCCTCATCTAAGCCAAGTACAGCTGCCATTGCCCCTTTCCCCGATGGATACGCTTCTTCCATCAGTCTTCCTCGGGATTGAACTAGTTTAACACCTTCAGTTAACGACAATGAGCCTGCACTATACAACGCACTATATTCACCTAAACTATGGCCAGCTACCATTACAGGTTCTATACCATTTTCTTTTAATAAATCAGCTACAACCGCACTGGTTAAAAATAGAGCAGGTTGAGCATTTTCTGTTCTTGTCAGTTCCTCTTGAGGACCTTCAAACATTAACTGTCGAATTGGAACTTGTAGTGCTTCTTCAGCTTCTTGTACTCGTTGTTGAATGGTTGCGTTTTGTTCATAAAATGCTTTCCCCATACCAACTTCCTGTGAACCTTGCCCCGGAAATACAAAGGCTACTTTTTTCATGATTTATCCTCCTCCTCACTCAATTCATTTACAGTAGATAGGATTTTTCCAATTACATCTTGTTCAATGAATGTGCTTGCTTGTTTAATAGCACTATATACAGCCCTATCGTTTGATGACCCATGGGCCTTTATGACAGGGGCTGCTAACCCGAATAATGCTGCTCCACCATATTCAGAGTAATCCAACTGGTTCTTTAACGTTTTTAAATCATTTTTTGCCAGACCAGCGGCTAATTTTGTTTTCCAATTACTCATAAACGTCTGTTTTAACATAGAGAATAAAGATAGTGCTGTACCTTCTACTGTTTTTAATGCTATATTTCCTGTAAAACCATCTGTGACGACAACGTCCGCAACACCCTCTAATAAATCTCGTGATTCTACATTACCAATAAAATTGACAGGTGCGTCTTGTAAAAGCTCGTACGTTTTCTTGGTTAACTCATTGCCCTTATGGTCCTCCGTACCTACGTTCAACAAACCTACACGGGGCTTCTCTATGCCTCTTACTTTTTCTGCATATATTGACCCCATGATACCGTACTGTAGCAAATGTTGGGGTTTTGCATCTACATTTGCTCCTACATCAAGTAATAGAAAACCTTGACGATCAGTTGTTGGTAATGTGGGGCTTAAAGCTGGTCGCTCTATCCCCTTTATTCGTCCCACAATAAAAAGACCTGCACTCATTAAGGCACCGGTGTTCCCTGCTGAAATACAAGCGTCGGCTCGACCTTCTTTTACATCGTTTGCCATTAAAACCATTGATGCATTCTTCTTCCGGCGTACTGCACGAACAGGTTCATCTTCATTCGTAATCATTTCATCCGTATGAACCACTTCAATTCTTGGATGTTCTTGGGTGAGAAAAGTACGAATTTGTTTTTCATCACCAATAAGGCGAATGTGCAAATTCTCTATCTCTTCAACAGCTACTATAGCACCTTTGACAATTGATTCAGGTGCATGGTCGCCACCCATTGCGTCGATAGATATTTTCATCGATTTATGCCTCTCCTTTTCGTTTGTTTGATCTAAACATTTCAAAAATACCTGAAAAGACAAGTTCTTGATCAACAAAGCTATTTACATCAACAATCGTACGGTCTTTCTTATCATTGTGTTGAACTGAAGCTTTCGCTACAACCCTTTCACCCTCTAAGACTTGACGGGTAAAACGTATCTCTGCTTTTGCTGTTAAAGCTAAATCATCGTCAATGACAGCTACAGCTAGTGAGTTTGCCTGCGCAAAGATGTGATGGCCTCTAGCAATTTTGTTACGTGAAAAAACATGTTCTTTCCGAATATCTAAAATCGATAATGCCCGTTTATCCAATTCTAAATCAATGATTTCACCAATCACTTCTTCAATATGTATAGCCTTTACCGTTTCATTCCATTGATTACGTGCCACCGACTTTATTCGTTCACGTAACTCAGGAATCGAGAGCTCCATCCGATCAAGACGGATCGTTTGAATACTAACCGAAAACTGTTTCGCCAGTTCGTCATCTGTAATAAAAGGCATCTCTTCAATCGTTTGTTTGAGTTGTTTTTGCCGTTCCTTTTTATTCAATTTCATGTGTATACGACACCGTCCATTTTTTATGACTAGGTACTAAAAGTAATATATAACACCTGAAAGTGATTTGCAACAATTAATCTAAAATTGCATCTTTAAGCATTGGGTCATTTTCAATAATCCTTCGCAACAATTGCAGTTCCGGTTGTTCAAACAGCTTATTCGTACGGATAAGGTCGACAGCATCTTTACGCGCTGTTTCCAGTGCACGGTAATCTTCCACAATATCGGCTACTTTAAATTCAGGCAAACCGCTTTGCTTTTTACCAAAAAAGTCACCAGGTCCCCGTAATTTCAAATCTTGTTCTGATAGTTCAAACCCATCAGTCGTTTCCTGCATAATTCTCATACGTTCTTTTCCTGTGTCCCCTTTAGGATCAGCTAATAATATACAGTAACTTTGAGCGTCACCTCGACCAACTCTTCCGCGTAATTGATGGAGTTGAGATAAGCCAAAACGGTCTGCATCATATATCACCATTACTGTTGCATTCGGCACATTCACCCCTACTTCAACTACTGTCGTGGAAACGAGGACGTCAATTTCCCCTTGGGCAAATTTCTTCATCACGTCATCCTTTTCATCTGAATGAAGACGACCGTGCATAAGTCCAAGCTTCACATTAGGTGGAAAGTGTTGTTGTAACAATTCATATAAATCTACTGCGTTTTGAATGTCGAGCTTGTCCGACTCTTCAATTAATGGACAAATCATATATGCTTGATGACCTTTGTCTACTTCCTTTTGAATGAATTGCATGACTCGATCGAACTTATTTGGTTTTGCCCAGTATGTTTCGACTGGTTTCCGTCCTTGGGGCATTTCGTCAATTACAGATACATCCAAATCACCAAAAGCAGATATAGCAAGGGTTCTCGGTATCGGTGTTGCGGTCATAAAGAGTACATCAGGCTTTAACCCTTTTTCTCGTAACACTCGCCGTTGTTCAACACCAAAACGATGCTGCTCATCAACAATGACGAAACCTAAATCCGCAAATTGTACATCGTCTTGTATAAGGGCATGGGTTCCAACAACAATATCTACTTTTCCTTGTTCTACTCGGTTTAACAACTCTACACGCTTTTTCCCCTTAACAGACCCAGTTAATAGTTCTACCTTTACAAAATCAGAGAATAGTTTCGATAATGATTCATAATGCTGCTCCGCTAATATTTCAGTCGGAACCATTAATGCACCTTGTTTACCAGCTGTCACCGCTGCATAAAGTCCAATTGCCGCGACAATTGTTTTCCCAGATCCTACATCTCCTTGCAGAAGGCGATTCATTCGATATGGAGACTGTAAGTCTTCCAGAATTTCCGTCAATGCCTTCTCCTGGGCACTTGTTAATGGAAATGGTAAATGATGTTTGAATTGCATTACTTTTTGGTCATTGAACTCTTTTTCACTGCCAACAACGGATTCTTTAATTCGTTTCCGTAAAAGCTGCATTTTCAATTGGAACAATAAGAGCTCCTCATATATAAACCTCCGCTTTGCATGTTTTAATAACGTACTGTTCGGAGGGAAGTGCATAAATCGTACACTTTCTGAACGTGCTGGCAACTTATATTCTACTAAGTATTTTTTCGGTAGTATTTCCTTTACGTCATCAGCATACTCTTCTACTGCAAATTCCATTGCTTTTCGCAATCGGTTCATTGTCATATTTCCTTTTACTGAATATATCCCTTGGATTGATCCATCATCTTCCTGTTTTCCTGCCTTAAATTGATTTACTGTAATTTGGAGTCGATGCTGGTCCCACTTTCCTGTAACCGTTATGTATTCACCACGGACAATATGCTTTTTCGCGAAAGCTTGGTTAAACAGAACAGCCTTGATCGCGATACCGTCCACCTCTAAAGTGACTGTTAATCGAGATTTCCGTCTACCAAAATAACTTAAGGAAGGCTCAGAAACAACCTTCCCTACAATCGTAGCTTTCTCATTATGCGTAAGTTCCATTAACGGTTTCACTTCATGAAAATCATATCGAAAAGGGAAATAAAATAATAAATCTTCTATCGTATAAATGCCGATATCTTGCAAATCGTTTTCCATTTTATTTCCAATACCTTTAATGTTTGATACTCTTTCAGTTAACAATGTTTTCACTCTTTCTTTAAGGAAACTCCGTAAATTTTCGCTTCTAATTCCCGGCCTGTCGGCGTCGCTGCCAAACCACCTTGGGCGGTCTCTTTTAAAGCTGTTGGCATTGATTGACCGATTTTGTACATCGCATCAATCACTTCATCACAAGGTATGCGACTCGTAACGCCAGCTAATGCCATGTCAGCAGCAACGATTGCGTTAGACGATCCCATTGCATTTCGTTTTACGCAAGGTACCTCAACGAGCCCCGCAACAGGGTCACAGACTAACCCTAACATATTCTTTAACGTAATTGCCATAGCTTCGGCTGATTGACTCGGAGTCCCACCAGCCATTTCTACAATCGCTGCTGCTGCCATACCAGCTGCTGAACCAACTTCAGCTTGACACCCCCCTGCTGCTCCGGAAATAGAGGCGTTATTTGCCACCACTTGACCAAAGGCACCAGCCGTAAATAAATAACGAACCATTTGTTCACGGGTTGGGTTTAATTGATTTTTCACCGCAAATAACGTACCAGGTACACAACCGGCGCTTCCAGCGGTTGGAGTTGCGCAAATAATTCCCATTGCTGCGTTTACTTCATTTGTCGCAACTGCTTTACTTACTGCATCCAGCAACAATTCACCTGATAGAGGTGTATGGTTTTTAATATAATTTTGAATTAATACGGCATCGCCACCAGTAAGGCCTGAGTGGGATTTCACTCCTTTTAATCCATCCTCAACAGCTTTCTCCATTACATCTAAATTTCGTTCCATTTGTCCCATTACATCTTCACGAGACCGTTCTGTGATTTCCATTTCCTGTCTAATCATAACTTCAGAGATTAAAATGTTTTCAGTTTCGGCCAGCTCGACTAATTCACTTACATTCCGGAACATCGAACCCCTCCTTTATATTTGTAAGCGTTTCCCTTATTTTGTTTACGTAGAGATTTTCACTACTTGTAATATGTTCTTCGCCGCTTCCAACTCATTTATCGTAGATATATCGATGTTTTGATCTGTTTCAATAATCATTAACGCTTCTTTCCCTTGTTCACGACGCGACACTTCCATATGACCAATGTTAATCTCTTTTTTCGCTAAAATATTCGTAACGGATGCAATAGCACCAAATCGATCATTGTGCATCACGAGGATGGCTGGATGTTCGCCTGATAACTGTAGTTCAAAACCGTTTAATTCGGTAATTTCAGCTTTTCCGCCACCAATCGAAATACCTTCTAATTCTAAATCTTCCTGATCGTCACCAATACGAATTTTTACTGTATTCGGGTGTTCCGTAATCGCATCTTCTTCTATAAAGCGTATTTTCATACCTTTTTTCTTAGCTATGTTTATCGATTCGGACATTCGTGTATCGAAAGTATCAAAATCTAACAGTCCGCCAATAATCGCAACATCAGTACCATGCCCTTTATATGTTTTCGCAAAAGACCCATACAAATGGATATTTGCCCACTTTGGTTCCCGACCAAACAACTTTCTAGCCATTCGACCAATCCGAGCAGCTCCAGCTGTATGGGAACTGGAAGGACCAATCATGACTGGGCCAATGATGTCAAATACGGAACGGAATTTCATTCTTCTCACCACCTATTACATTGTATTTCCATTGTATCGGGAAAATAAGTGTCATGCCAAGTGTTACGTAGAAACTTATAAAAGTTTTATAACGTTTCATGCAGGAATTCGCTAAAAAACGTGCACTGCCAAAAAAGACAAGTGCACGTTTTGTTATTCAATCGCAAATATATAGGAATAGATTGGCTGATTTCCATTATGAACTTCAATCTCCATATCCTCAAAATGTTCTTCCATATATTGTTCAATCTCTGACACTTCTTCATCCGTTGCATCTTCACCAGTAAGAATCGTAACGATTTCGTCTTCATCCTCTTCAATCATACCTTGCAGTAATTGAGTGATGGCCTCAAGTTTATTTTTACTAGTAGATGTAATCTTCCCGTCTGCAATTCCCATAAAGTTTCCTTTTGCGATTTCTAAGCCATCAATTTGCGTGTCCCTGACAGCGTAAGTGACTTGCCCAGTCTTAACTTCTTCAGATGCAGCCACCATTTCTTTATGATTATCCTCAAGTGAACGATCAGGGTGGAAAGCTAACATCGCACTCATACCTTGTGGTATCGACTTCGTTGGTACAACCGCAACTTCCCCTTCTACAAGGTCTGCAGCTTGTTCAGCTGCCATGACAATATTCTTGTTATTTGGTAACACAAGAATTCGTTTCGCATTCGCTTTTTGAATGGCGTTTGCAATATCTTGCGTGCTCGGATTCATCGTTTGGCCGCCCTCGATGACGACATTTGCCCCTAAGCTCTCAAACATTTCTTTTATACCCGATCCTAACGCAACGGTCACAATGGCATACTCTGCCATTACTACTTTCTCTTCTTTTTTGGCATCTCCTACAATCGATGTATGCTGTTCACGCATATTTTCGATTTTCACATTCACCAAGCTCCCATAATTTTGGGCGTACGTAAGAACTTCTCCTGGATACTCAGCATGAATGTGGACTTTTACGAGGTCGTCATCTGCTACTACGAGAAGAGAATCCCCCTGGTTTCCTAAACGGTTTCGGAAATCCTCTTCTTTAAAAGGATGCTCTTTGTCCCGTTCAAGCTTTATCATAAATTCTGTACAATAGCCAAACTCAATATCCTCAGTGTTCATAAAATCTTGGTGCATTTTATGGTGTTCCGCATTAATCATTTGCTCTACATTCACCTTGTTGGCATAGGTTGGAAGCGCTTCCCCTTTTAACACTGACAAAAATCCTTCATAAACAGTTACGAGTCCTTGGCCTCCACTATCTACAACACCGACTTCTTTTAGTACAGGCAATAATTCAGGTGTACGTTGTAAAGATGCTTTTGCTTCCGTTAACACATGTTCCATAAATTCAATATGATCATCAACTTCTTCAGCCTTTTCAACTGCAGCATTTGCTGCATCTTTAGCAACTGTTAAAATTGTCCCTTCAACCGGCTTCATAACTGCTTTATACGCCGTTTCTACCCCCGCTTGTAATGCTTCAGCAAAGTTTTTCGTAGTAAGGGTTTCTTTATCTCGAATTGCTTTTGAAAAGCCTCGGAATAGCTGTGATAAAATAACACCCGAATTCCCACGTGCCCCCATTAATAAACCTTTTGCCAGTACTTCACCGATTTGACCAACATGTTTGTGGTCTACTTGTTCAACCTCATTTGCACCGGAGGTAAGGGTTAAGTTCATATTCGTTCCTGTATCTCCGTCAGGCACCGGGAACACATTTAATGAATCAATCATCTCCCTATGATTCGATAAATGTTCCGCACTAACTAGAATCATTTGTCCAAATGTTGTGCCATCTATTTTTTGTATCGTCAATTTTATTTCCTCCTTCTTTAGCAAGAGCGTCTATGCTTTCTGTGTAACTTGAACCCCTTGTATAAAAATGTTGACCGATTCAACCGATAACCCTAACATTTTACTTAACGTATATTTCACTTGATTTTGTACGTTAAGGGCAACCTCTGATATTTTCGTGCCATAGCTCACGATGATATACATATCGATATGTAACTCATTTTCTTCCTGTCGAACAACGATACCTTTAGCAATGTTTTCTTTTCTTAACATTTCCGCAATACCATCTCTTAATTGTTTTTTAGATGCCATCCCAACGATGCCATAACATTCCACTGCAGTACCACCAGCAATTGTAGAGATTACATCATTAGAAATGGTAACTTCACCATACTCATTTTGAAGATTAATGGACATAGTAATCCTCCTTCAACAGACAATTAATTAAGGTCATTTTACTATATTAAAATTCAATATGAAAGCTTACCTCTAGCTATTCCTATTATACAATGTATGAAAAACGATTGAGTGTCAAGGTTTTTTTCTTGATATTTTACTTGATTAATTATTGCATTCAACTAATGTTTATGATAAATTATATTAGTATGTAAAGAGATAGATGATTTAGGTAGGAGGGATGACAATGGCTCGTAAATGTGTCGCTACCGGCCGTAAGACTAGCTCAGGAAACAAACGTTCCCACGCTATGAATGCAAACAAACGTAAATGGAAAGCTAACGTTCAAAAGGTACGAGTTATGGTAGATGGTAAGCCAAAACGTGTTTATGTTTCTACACGTGCTTTAAAATCAGGTAAAATTGAACGCGTATAATCGTATTCGATTATTTTAAATGTAAAAAAAGCTGTCGCTTCTGTCGACAGCTTTTTTTACATTTCTAGGACTTTGAAAAGTAAGGTCCTTTTTAATCCTTCTTGAACATACCGATAATTCCCCTTACAATTCCTCCAAGAAATTTTGGGAGTTTAATGGTATAAAATTTCATAAGTTCCCCCTCCTCTAACGGTCAAATCAGCCACCAAATATAGGTTAGACCACATCATTAACATAAGGAAGTCGTACATTAACCTAGCACATCACGGCTCTTTACAACTATTAATATGCCGTCGCGAAATGAAAAAGTACCCTTTTTTCCAATTAGCTTATTTGAAGTACATAAAGAAGAACCTAGAGGTACTGTTGCATCTTGTAGTGGATAGAAAAAATTGTCTAATGTTAAGCCACTTACTTCCATTGATAGTGGTAAAAATGAAATATAGTCATAATCACCTTGGGTTATTTCATATGTCCCTGGAAGTTTCACCTCAACCCAATTTGATTCATTTATGATTATTCCCCTTACCCCTTTCTGACGAAGCTTATATAGCAATTGAATATTTATCAGTTCATGATCTAAACGCCCCCCTGTTACGCCCCAAAAGTAAATCGTATGTGGTGAATGGTTCAACGCTTCATCAATGGCAAGTTCCAGGTCTGTTTTATCTTTATGTGCATCATACTGTAATATATGCTTTACCTTTTGTTTCAGTTGTTGAATTTTATCTCGTGAGATTGAATCAAAATCACCTATAGCGATTTGGGGAGTAATGTGATGTGCTAGTAATGTTAATGTACCTTCATCTACACCAATCCACTTCAACTTAGCTTGATAATAAGTTGGAATTTGAATTTCTGTTTCCGGAGCACCAGCTACAATACCTATTTCCATAAAAAAACTCCTCTCTTCAATAAGAAAAGCTGTCCAAACGGACAGCTTTTACTTTGTACTATTTCGTATCTTTTGAATGGCTTCAGCTCGATCTGATTGATTAAAGATCGCGCTTCCGGCAACTAAAACATTAGCCCCAGCATCAGTACACATTTTCGCTGTTTGTTCGTTCACACCGCCATCCACTTCAATTTCAAAATTGTAACCTTCATTTCTTCGCCACTCGTCTAATTGCTTAATTTTTGGCACAACACTTTCAATAAAGGACTGCCCTCCGAACCCCGGATTTACTGTCATTAATAACACGAGAGAAACATCGTTTAAAATAGGACGGATAACTTCCGCAGAGGTTGCTGGATTAATAACGACCCCAGGTTTTGCACCTTCAGCTTTAATCTGTTGAACCGTACGATGCAAATGTCGACATGTTTCATAGTGGACGGTAATAATATCCGCTCCAGCTTTTGTAAATGCTGATATATATTGGTCCGGGTTTTCAATCATTAAGTGTACATCAAGAGGTAATGATGTAATCGGTCTAATGGCCTGTACTACGAGAGGACCAATTGTAATGTTTGGGACGAAGTGACCATCCATGACATCAACATGGATATAATCGGCACCGCCCTTTTCAACATGCAATATTTCTTCACCTAATTTAGCGAAGTCCGCGGACAAAATGGATGGAGCTATTTTTGTCATATTAATACCTCGGCTTTCGATTTTGTATTTCTTCTAAAAACTGCAAGTAATGGTCATATCGGTATGGTGGGATTTCTCCATCATTAACAGCTTCCTTGACTGCACATTTCGGTTCCCGGTTGTGAAGGCAACCGCGAAATTTACATTCATTTTGGATTTTGACCATTTCCGGAAAACAATTGGGTAAATCTTCAACCTCTAATTCACTAAACTCTAACGAGCTAAACCCAGGTGTATCTGCAACATAGCCGGAGGAGACTTTCATAAGTTCTACGTGTCTTGTTGTATGTTTTCCCCTTCCGAGACTTTGTGAAATATCATTTGTCTCTAATCTTAAATTTGAGTTTAACTCATTTAAAATGGAGGATTTCCCCACACCTGACTGGCCTGCAATTACGGATGTTTTATTATCAATAAAAGGGATTATTTTATTAAGTTCTTCCTCATGTTTCGTTGAACAGAGGATAACGTGATAACCGATTTTCTCATAATCTTTTTGGTATTGTTTCATGGATTCGACTGTTTCTACACTTGCTAAGTCCATCTTCGTGATAATGATAACCGGATCTACTTGCTTCGACTCTACAAGTACAAGAAATCGATCCAATAACAAAGGGCTGAAATCAGGTCGAACTGCGGATGAAACGATGAAGGCTTGATCTACATTCGCAATTGGTGGTCTAATGAGTTCATTATTACGTTCCATAATCTTTGTTACGTATCCATCTCCATCATCTTGAACATCAATTTCGACATAATCTCCAACAAGAGGGGTTACCTTCTTTTTACGAAACAAACCTCTCCCCCTACATTGGTAGATCTCATCGTCAGTTTGTACGTAATAAAACCCACTTAATGCCTTTACAATTTTCCCTTTCGTCATCCTAAGTCGTTCACCCTTCCGAATATTGAACTGTTTCTTCACGATAATATTCATCGTTTACTGTTATTTTATACTTTGCTTCATCGTCTGGTTCAATGAGTAAGTCAAGATGATACTCTTTATCACCCTCGATGACATCTTCATATGCTACGTCCTGTAAATCACGGTTCATATCTTCTATATAAATTTTAATGTAAAAACGTTCCTTGTTACCATTTCCGTTTCCATTGCCATTTCCATTTTGTTCACCAAATCGACTCTTTAACTCGTCGTAATTCAATGACACAGTTACTGATTTCGTAACAGGCGGCTTCGGTTCGGGACCATCCGATATATATACCGTAATTTCATCTCCACGTTCTACTTCTGTATATGGTGCAGGTTCCTGTTCAATCACATGACCCTCTGGAACTTCATTTGAAAATTCCCTAACTGTATGAATTGACAAGTCATGACCAACTAAATATTGCCTCGCTTCTTCTTCTATTTTCCCCGCGAGTGGCTCCAGCAATATTTTTGGAGGACCTTTACTAATCTCAAAAATAAACACTGTTTCTTCTGGTATAACAAGTGAACCTGGTGAAGGTTGAATTTGCGTAATGATTGAACCGACTGGTTCGTCAGAGTGCTTTTCATAAGCGATTACGTCTTTAAATGCCAGTTCATCCTTTAACAAAATTTCGATTTGTTGAAATTGCTTTCCAATATAATCATTCACTTCTCTTTTTTCTTTTCCGAGACTCGTAATAACTGTTACTTTCGAACCTTCCTTCACGATTGAACCTTGTTTAGGTTCAGTTTTTATGACATAGCCTTCCTCAACCTCATCAGAATTCATTTTTTCTTGATCTACATCTAATTTTAAATTCCGTAGTTCGTCATACGCTTCCTCATAAGTCAAACCAGAAACATCAATAATTTCCACTTCCTCAGGCATTAATAGTCTCGGCAGAAGGAACAACGCTATAATACCAGCCGCGACTAAAGTTAAAACACCTGTAACAATCCATGGTGTCCACCTTCGATTCTTTTTTTGTTTCTCTTTATCATTCCCGGGAGAGCGAACAATTGTATCATCATGTTTACGATTCCTACTTCTATAATTCTCTGGCGTAATAACCGGGATAGCCTTCGTTTCTTCCCCTTCTTCAATAGGAGGCTCAAAACGAGATTCATTTTCACGCTCTGGTAACATGACCGATTCTAAATCTTTCCCCATTTGTTGCGTACTTTCATAACGGTGTAACGGATTTTTTGCTGTTGCTTTCAAAACTACATTTTCTACACTTTGTGGTATATCACTAACCCATCTTCTTAATGATGGAGGATCACTTTGTAAATGTTTTAACGCAATAGAAACCGCAGAATCACCTGAAAAAGGCAGGCGACCCGTTAATAATTCAAAAAAGACAATACCTAAAGAATATATATCTGACTTTTTCGTTGCTACGCCCCCACGAGCTTGTTCAGGTGATAAATAATGAACAGAGCCAAGCACAGAATTTGTTTGGGTCACGGTTGTGCTACTTAACGCCATGGCAATCCCGAAGTCTGTAACTTTTATTTTCCCTGTTTCATCAATCAAAATATTTTGGGGCTTAATGTCACGGTGCACAATCCCATTTTCATGTGCATGGGAAATAGCGGCCGTTACTTGCTTCATAATATCTACTGCTTTTTCCGCTTGTAACGGTCCATAGTACTGTATGTATTGTTTCAGCGTCATGCCCCGAACATATTCCATTACGATATAATAGATATCTCCGTCCTCTTCCCCTACATCAAAAATGTTTACAATGTTTGGGTGAGATAGACTGATTGTCGCCTGGGCTTCACGACGGAATCGCTCTATAAATTCATCATCATTTGCATAGTCCATGCGCAGGACTTTAATGGCAACATCCCGATTTAGAATAATGTCACGGGCTAAATATACATTCGCCATTCCACCCCCGCCAATTGGTTGCAAAATTTTATAGCGGTCATTTAGCATCTGTCCGTTAAACATTATTCATCCCCCTCATCACTAGAATGATGGATGATCGCAAGGGAGATGTTGTCTTCCCCACCACGTTCATTGGCAAGGGATACAAGTTGATGAGCAGAATGTTCTAATGAATCACCTTCAATTAAGTAGCGATGTAGCTCCTCATCACTTACTTTATTTGACAATCCATCAGAGCATAACAATAACAGATTATCTTGTTCCCAACCAATCGTTTTCGTGTCAATTGAAATGTTTTTTTCGGTACCTAATGCTTTTAATAACACATGTTTACGTGGATGGTGCTCTGCGTCCTCAGGTGTTAGCTGCCCTGAACGAATTAACTCGTTCACGAGGGAATGATCTTCAGTAATTTGCGTAAACCCAAAACTATTAGAGACGTATCCTCTACTATCTCCAATGTGACCTACTGTCACAAAGTCTTCAGCACAAATCGCAGCTACTACTGTTGTACCCATACCTTGATACTCTTCATTTTGAATAGCTTTTTCGAAGATTACATCATTAACTTTATGAATTTGTTCGTTCAACCACAATTCTGCCTTTTCAGGTGAATCAAATCCTTTTGTCTCTTTCCATTTTTTATGTAATGTAGATGCAGCAAGAAAACTTGCTACATCTCCCGCACGGTGACCTCCCATACCATCTGCTACAACAGCTAACGCTTGTCTATCCATATTGTAAAAGATGCCACCTGCATCTTCGTTATGGTTTCTTACGCGTCCCGTATCTGTTAGAAAATACCCTAACATTCGCTTCACCTCGTCTCTTCCTTACGCTCCTTCGCCCTTAATTGACCACAGTATCAATATCTTGTCCTTATTTACGGCGAGTTGTGACGTTGATTTTTTCATCCAACGCTTGTGCAAATTCAAAAAGTTTTATCCCGTGCTGTTCTAACTTAATCTCTGTTGGAACACGATTTTCCGGAATTCAGTTTATTTGTCACTTTAATAACGAATTCAATCCGCTAAATCTTCCGCGAATTTTACAAATCATTTTTCCCACTAAATAGCCGATACGCAAAAGTTACACGTCGACCTGTCTTGTAATATTACCTGAAGGGTAACTAATGGTATTGCCTTAAATGTATCTACTCTTTCTTTCTTAATCTAGTTAAAAAGAAGCCATCTGTATTTAAGTCTTGCGGGAATAGTTGTAAGCCCCATTCACTTAAACCAGGTAAGTTCCGGCAAATTTCCGGTAACTCCTGATGGAAATCAGGGTCCACTTCAAATTGCTCATGTTGTTCTAGGAATCGTTTCACGTTGTATTCGTTTTCTTCCTTATCTACAGTACATGTGCTATAAACAAGCTTTCCATCATCTTTTAACAGCGGTGCTACCGCTTCTAGCAACTCATATTGAATACGAGCTAAATTTATAATATCTGCCTCTGATTTTTCATATTTAATCTCAGGCTTTCCTGATAATACACCTAAACCAGAGCAGGGTGCATCAAGTAATATACGATCAAACGTCTTATTTTCGTGAAACTGACGTAAGTTTCGACTATCTCCCTGTTTAGCTTCAACAATTGTAAGTCCAAGTGCTTTAGCCTTCTGTTCGACGAGCTTAGCTTTTTTGGCATGTAAATCATAAGCATATATAGTGCCTTCATTTTCCATTATTTCAGCCATGTGGGTCGTTTTTCCACCTGGTGCACTACAAGCATCAAGCACTTCCATTCCTGGTGCCAAGCCCATCATCTCACCCACTAACATAGAGCTTTCGTCTTGAACTGTTAAATGATTTTGGAACAGTGAATGTTGAAGAATATTCCCTTGCTCCATAATGATTCCTTGAGGTGATAATGGTGACGGAGCGACATCAAAACCGTCATTTATGAGGGTTTCGATAACCTCTTCCCTTGACGTTTTTAATGCCTGTACCCGGACCGTTACATTTTTCCTTTCAAGGTTTCGTAGGCACATCGCTTTTGTCGTCTCCAGGCCATACCAGTTGACCATTCGTTTTACAAGCCATACAGGATGACTCGTTTCCGTAGCTAGACGTTCCACCGGATCCTCAATTTGATCCAAGGAAGGAACACCATTTCGTTGAACATTTCGTAACACGCCATTAATTAAAGAACTGATTCCTTTATGCCCTTTCTTCTTTCCGAGTTCAACGGACTCAAATATAACTGCATGATCCGGAACCTTTTTCAAGTATACCATTTGATAAACGGACAAATATAAAAGCCATTTCACCCATGGTTTCACCTTTTTTTTTACAAAAGGGGCGAGGAAATATGCTAACGTATCTCGACGTTGCAATGTTCCATATACTAATTCCGTCAACAATGCTGAATCGTTGGCTTTGAATCGCTCCTTTTTCAAGGTTTGGTTAAGCAATAAATTGCTGTAACCGCCCCCTTCACCAACACGTACTACGATATTTAATGCAGCTTCCCGTACTGATAGGTTACTCACGTTATGCATCTCCTAACATATCCCCGACGTTTAGACGGTTACCGGCGCCACGAATAAATGCTTCACCTGTCATTTTTTTCTTTCCAGCAGGTTGTAATTCTACAATCTTAATTCCCTTCTTATCACCACATGTGACGATGAAACCATCATCGGTAATTGCGCTAATCTGCCCAGGTTGTGCTTCATAAGTCTGCTCTACCTTTTCTCCCCACCAAATTTTCACATTTTTACCTTCCCACGTTGTTGAAGCAACCGGCCATGGACATAGTCCACGAATATGGTTATAGACGACTTCCGCCCGTTCATTCCAATCAATACGTTCCTGTTCCCGCTTAATATTCCTTGCATATGTTGCTTGATCATTATCCTGGGGAATGGGTTCTAATTGTTTTGAGAACAAAGAAGGTAATGTTTCGCTTAGCAGTTTAGCGCCTGCAACAGAAAGCTTATCATGCAATGTTCCGACATGATCGTTTTCCTCAATCGGTACCTTCACTTGTGTTAATATGTCACCTGCATCAAGTGCTTGAACCATATACATAATGGTAATACCTGTTTCCTTTTTGCCTTGCATGATTGCGTAATGAATTGGTGCCCCACCCCGTAGTTCGGGCAAGAGAGACGCATGGACGTTAATGCACCCAAAAGGAGGAGCCTCTAACAATTCATTCGGCAAAATCTGCCCAAACGCAGCCGTAACGATAAGGTCAGGTTCATATTGCAAAACTTCCTCATATTCGTTGCGAATTTTTTCTGGTTGAAGGACAGGTATTTGGTGTTTTTCTGCCTCCACCTTAACAGGTGGTGGAGTTAACGTCCGTTTCCTTCCCTTTGGCCGATCTGGTTGTGTCACTACAGCAACAACATTATAACCATCTACTATCATTGTATTTAAAACTGGAACGGCAAAATCCGGTGTCCCCATAAAAACAATGCGTTTTGACATGCTAATCCCTTCCTTTACATCATCTGGTATGGCTGAAAATCTATTGTAATTTGCAATTCGTTTTTCTGAATATCTTCTTCGTACATTTGAAGGATTTTTTTCATTATCACATGTATGTTTGGTTCATTTCTGTATTTTACCATGCATTGATAGCGATATCTATTTTTGATCCGGCTTAACGGCGACGGGGTTGGACCTAGTATTTTCGTTTCCCGTTGCAACTCCGTCGATAATACTTTCGTTATGCGCTGAATAACATCTACAACAAAAACGTGGTTTTCATGTGATACATGAACAAGTGTTAAGAAATAGTAAGGTGGATATTGGAATGTTTTCCGAATATGCATCTCTTTTTGATAAAACCCTTCAAAATCATATTGACTCGCCAGAATGACACTATAATGCTCAGGCGTATATGTTTGAACCATCACTTCACCTGGTAAATGGTGTCGGCCTGCTCGTCCACTTACTTGCGTAAGCAGTTGAAAGGTCTTTTCCGATGCTCGGAAATCAGGTAAGTGTAACATAGAATCAGCCGCTAATACGCCAACCAATGTAACATTTTCGAAATCTAAGCCCTTTGCAATCATTTGTGTCCCAAGCAAAATGTCGGCTTCTCCTTGTCCGAATTTCTTCAACAACCGTTCATGAGAGCCTTTACGACTGGTAGTGTCAACATCCATGCGAATGACTTTTGCCTCAGGAAACGTTTTGTTTAGTTCTTCCTCCACTTTTTGTGTACCAGTACCAAAATATCGTATGGAAGGACTTTCACATTTTGGACATGCATTCGGCATCGGCTGTTCGTAAGCACAATAATGACATTTCAACCTGTTTTGGCGCTTGTGATACGTTAAGGAAATATCACAGTGTGGACATTGAATCGTTTCACCACAATCACGACATATGACAAATGTAGAATACCCTCTCCTATTTAGAAACAGCACCATTTGCTCATTTCGATTCATCCGCTCCACTATTTTTTGCTGTAGGGCCTGTGAGAACATGGAACGATTCCCGTTATGCAACTCCTCCCGCATATCAATAATTTCTACAGCGGGCATCGACTGATCGTTCATTCGCTTTGATAACGTTAATAATTGATAAACACCTTTTCTTGCCCGAGCAAATGTTTCGAGAGTAGGTGTTGCACTCCCTAATACGACCGGACAACGATGTTTTTCTCCCCGAAAAATGGCGACATCTCGTGCATGATAGCGGGGATGATCTTCTTGTTTATAGCTAGTTTCATGTTCTTCATCGATAATAATAATCCCCAGGTTTTTGAAAGGAGCAAAGATAGCTGATCTAGCTCCCACAACAACGCTCACTTCATTCCTTTGTATTTTACGCCATTCATCATATTTCTCCCCGGCTGACAAGGCACTGTGCAGTACTGCTACTTTTGAACCGAAACGACTTTTAAACCGTTCCACCATTTGTGGTGTAAGAGCAATTTCCGGCACTAACACAATCGCCTCTTGTCCCTTTGCCAATACCTTTTGTATCGATTGTAAATACACTTCAGTCTTACCACTTCCAGTTACGCCATGTAATAAAAACACATCATGCTGTTCACTTATAAGTGCCTTTTCAATCGGTTCCATCGCTTGGCGTTGTTGTTCCGTTAACGGTAACGGATAGGACTGTTTAAAGGCACGGTGTTCGTAAGGATCCCGATACATCTCTTGTTCAAAAACGGATACGAGCTGTTTTTTTTGAAGTGTATCAATCGGGGACCGTGTTATACCGAGTTTATTACGTAACTGTGTTAGTGGTATAGGCGAATTATTTTCAAGGAAATATTCAATAATTTGTTTTTGTTTTGCTGCATTTTTTGAAAGCTCGTCAGCATATTCTTGTAATAAATGGGGGTCTTTCATAGGCTTTACCCATAAAACCTTTTTTTTCGTTTCTTTACTTTTTACAGCATAGCGTACCTCAATCAAACCTTTTTTTACTTCCTTTTGGATTTGGGTATACGGAATATTTCTATCTTCCACTTCTTGAAAGTTGATTACATCCCGACCGGCAAATAAAGTTTGAATCGTTTCCGATAAATGATGATCTTCTGTTAATTTCCATATTTCCTTTTTGTATTTCGCTTTCAATACTTGAGGAAGCATGACTTGTAAAGCAGACAAGTAAAAACTTAACGTCGTATCAGCCAGCCATTTTCCTAAAGATAAAAGTTCCTCTGTTAAAATAGGCGTAAAGTCCATTACATCTTCTATTTCTCTTAACCTATGAAATGAAGATTCTGCGGTAATGTCGACAACAAATCCCATCACCTTCCTAGGACCGAAAGGAACAATAACACGCATCCCTTTTTCGACTACCGATAAATACGAATCTGGTATACGATAGTCAAAAACTTGGTCCGTAGACATTGAAGGAACATCCACTACAACTCGTGCAATGTTCACTATTCTTCCTCCTTTATATCCTCCCGAATGCATATGAGTAACTTCTTTGCGATATCTTGCTTTGACATAACCGGCATTGAGACTTCCCTACCTGTACGACTCAAATATGTGACAGCATTCGTATCTGTCTGAAAGCCGGCTCCTTGCTTACTAACATCATTAACTACAATTGCATTTAAATGTTTTTTCTGCAACTTTTCTTTTCCATAACGAAGGGGATCATTTGTCTCCGCTGCAAATCCTACGAGAAATTGATGCTTTTTTTGTTCCCCTAATGTTTGTAGGATATCTTTCGTCCGTTCCATTTCGACTGTTAAAGAGCCTTCTTTTTTCTTCATTTTATGATCGAAGGTCTCCTTCGGGCGATAATCGGCTACTGCCGCAGCCTTTATGACGATATCGGATTGACCATAGTGTCGTAAAACCTCCCTATACATTTCGTCTGCTGATTCAATTTCAATTCGTGTAACGCCAGGAGGTGATGGTAACTGCGTTGGGCCAGAAATCAACGTAACTTTAGCACCGAATAGTGAAGCTTGTCCCGCGATGGCATAACCCATCTTCCCTGAGGAATGGTTCGTAAAAAATCGAACAGGATCAATGGCCTCCCTTGTCGGACCAGCGGTGACAAGTACATGTTTGCCTTGTAACAACCGCGGCTTATGTAAGTCTTCCTCAATAATTGATACAATTTTTTCAGGTTCCTCTAAACGGCCTTTACCAACATAGCCACATGCAAGGAAACCTTCACCCGGTTCAATAAATTTATAGCCGTATTCAAACAATCTTTGCATATTGTTTTGGACGGACGGATGTCCATACATATGGACATTCATGGCGGGGGCAACGTAAACTGGTGCCTCGGTTGCTAATAATGTAGTCGTTAGCATATCATCGGCGATGCCGTTTGCTACTTTCCCTAATACATTCGCCGTAGCAGGGGCTAATATTATGAAATCAGCTGTATCTGCCAAATCAATATGGGCAATTTTCGCTGCATCTTGCTCGTCAAATGTATCTGTAAACACTGGATTACGAGATAATGCCTGGAATGTCAAAGGTTGAACAAATTGCTGTGCATTTTCTGTCATTATAACTTTTACATTAGCACCTTTTTGCACTAGCTTACTCGTTAGTGCACATGCTTTGTATGCGGCTATGCCACCTGAAACACCTAAAACAATATTTTTTCCTTCTAACATACATTGTCCCCCTCGTTACATACACAAAAATAACAACCCGTGACAGGTTGTTATTTCTTCCATTTCATTTTTACTCATATTGGTGAGAATCAGCGTCAATCTTCTCTGCTTTAATTTCTTCCAGTGCAACCCCGACAAATTTTTTTGATTTAGGGTTATCGACATAAAACTTTTGCTTTTCTTGCATTTCACGTGCACGCTTAGCAGAAACGATAACTAGTGCGTATTTGGAATGTACTTTTTCTAACAAAGAATCGATGGAAGGTTCTAACATACTATCACTCCTCTAAAGCTTTCTTATATTGTTTTGCGATACGTTCCCGTTTACAATGTTCACTTTTTACAATAGATAATATACGATCTACAGCATTGTCAACTTCATCATTCACAACGACATAGTCATAGGCATCCATCATATCTATTTCCTTTTTTGCGGCAAGTAAACGATTTTTGACTAAATCTTCTGTTTCCGTGCCTCTGCTCACAATGCGATTTTTTAATTCTTCAAGACTAGGCGGGATTAAAAAGATGAACACACCTTGTGGAAAGTTTTTCTTCACTTGAAGTGCACCTTGGACTTCAATCTCCAAAAAAACATCCTTACCATTTTCTAATGTTTCCTCAACATACTCTCGTGGAGTACCATAATAATTTCCAACATATTGAGCCCACTCTAACAACTTTCCTTTTTCAATCATCTGCTCAACTTCTTCTTTTTGACGAAAGAAGTAGTCCACTCCGTCTTGTTCACCTTCACGTGGGTTACGGGTAGTTACTGAAATTGAATATTGTAAGTCTGTTGCATTATCGAATAAGGCCTTACGTACAGTTCCTTTTCCAACTCCTGATGGGCCTGATAGTACAAATAGTATTCCTTTTTCTTCAATCACAAATGATGCCTCCTACCCTTCGTATGATAAATCATCATTACTAATTACACGTTGTCCAACTGTTTCTGGTTGAACCGCAGATAAAACAACGTGGTCACTATCGGTTATAATGACTGCTCTCGTGCGTCGACCGTATGTAGCATCTACTAGTTTATTGTTATCTCTCGCCACTGTAATAATCCGTTTAATTGGTGCTGATTCAGGTGAAACAATAGAAATAACCCGATTAGCAGACACAACATTTCCAAATCCTATATTTATTAATTTCAAACTCATGTTGTTCCTCCTCCAAAATCGCTGATTGATCAGCCATCCCTGAATATATCTATTATATGAAAAAATGTACATAAAACTCAATTGTTATTCAACATTTTGAACCTGTTCTTTTACTTTTTCAATTTCACTCTTTAATGCGACGACTTTTTCACTTACCATTGCGTCATTTGATTTAGAACCAATTGTATTTGCTTCGCGGTGCATTTCCTGTACAATAAATTCCAATTTGCGGCCAATCGGTTCATCTTTTTCAAGTGTAGTAGCTAGCTGGTCAACATGGCTAAACAAACGGGTTACTTCTTCTGTAATATCCCCTTTTTCAGCTAGTATGGCTACTTCTTGAATAACTCTTGAATCATCTTCACGTAATTCTTCTTCTAAATAAGTCTCAATCCTTTGTCTAATCCGCTCACGATAGTGAACGATCACCTGTTCACGATCGTCTTCTAACTGTTTTATAATACTTTGAATCTGTTGGATTCGATGAATTAAGTCACGCTTTAGGGCAGCCCCTTCTTCTTTTCTCATTTGTAAAGCATGTTGAACAGCTTGCTCACAACAAGATAAGATGACATCTGCACATTTACGCCCTTCATCTTCCTCATTTGTTACCGTAAATACTTCCTCAAATTGTAGTAGCGCTTGTACTGGAATGGAACCTTCCATTTTATACCGTTCTTTCGCTTTGTTTAATTGTTCAATGTATTGGTCCATGAGGATCCAATCAACATCAACTTTCTTATTTTCAAGCGCTTCCCCGTCAACTGATAAAAATATGTCAACACGACCTCGTTTCAACAGTTGACGGGCCATTTTTTTCATCTTTTCCTCTAAATGAAGAAGTGTCTTTGGCATTTTTATCGACAGGTCCAAAAAGCGGTGATTCACAGTCCTGACTTCAACTGTGATTCGGGAATTATCAATTGTTTCAACGTGGCGTCCATAGCCTGTCATACTTTTTACCAACTTGATCACTTCCAATACTAATTCTTTTCTATACTATTTTATCATGAACTGGTTATTATTGGCTAAAGGTTTATCGCGGTTGTTTTCATTTTCTTTTTCCTGGACCCCATATAATCGTCGGTATTGCACTTAGTACAACGATAAACAACCATTCTCTGGCAGGCAAACCGACAGTATGGAATATCGGCTGGAGTGGCTCATAATATACAACGACTAATAAAAGGAATACGGATGAAATGACTGCACCGACTAAATATAAATTACCAAATGGGTTTCTAGCAAATACTGATCGATCCGAACGACAATCAAATACATGTATTAATTGTGCCATGACTAAGGTAGTAAATGCAATGGTCTGTGCGTATTGAAGGTTATTTGGATGTTGCGCATAAGCAAACATAAACGCGATTAACGTGACAAGTCCAATTAAAAATCCACGAGTAATAATTTTAAAAGCTAGCCCTCTAGCAAAAATACTTTCTTTCGGACTTCTAGGCTGACGGCTCATCACATCTTTTTCTGGTTTATCTAATCCTAAGGCCAATGCCGGCAATCCATCAGTTACGAGATTCACCCATAAGATTTGTACAGGCACTAATGGTAGTGGCATACCTAGTAACATCGCAAATAGCATCACTAATATTTCCCCAACGTTCGATGCTAGCAAATAGCGAATAAATTTTCGTATATTTTCATATATGTTTCGACCTTCTTCAATTGCTGATTTTATTGTAGCAAAGTGGTCATCCATTAAGATAAGTGATGCCGCTTCCTTCGTTACATCGGTACCGCTTCTCCCCATACTAACACCGATATCACTCGCTTTAATTGCAGGGGCATCATTGACTCCGTCACCTGTCATAGCTACAATATGCCCTTTCTCTTGAAATGCCTTTACTATCCGTAACTTATGTTCAGGGGATACACGTGCAAATACGTAAGTATCGTCAATTAATTCCACGAGTTCCTCATCAGACATCTCACTAATTTGATAACCATCTAATACACGTCCGTTATCAGGTAGCAATTGTAGCTGTTTTGCAATAGCCTTCGCTGTATGGACATGGTCCCCGGTAATCATTACCGTTTTTACCCCTGCATTACGACAAGTAGCAATGGCTTCTTTCACTTCTTCTCTTGGTGGATCAATCATCCCATACATACCGAGAAAACTAAGGTCTGTTTCAAGCTCTAAATCTGAATAATCGTCCTTTACTTCGACCTCTTTAAAACATAATGCGATGGTACGTAAAGCTTTATTCGCCATCGTTTCCATTACTTGATTTAATTCTTGCTCTCGTTCAGGTGAAAAGGTTCCAAAACGACCGTTTTCATAAATATATTTTGTTCGTTTTAACAATACGTCTGGTGCACCTTTCGTAATAACGAAGCGCCTCTTTTGTTCATCCTCAACAACGACAGACATACGCTTTCGATCTGAATCAAATGGAATTTCATAAACAACCTTATATTCGGTTAACTCATTTCTGCGTATTTCCGCTTTCTCTGCAGCAACAACAAGTGCTCCCTCTGTCGGATCACCATCGATAACATATTGACCTTTTTTCCTCTGTAAAATCGCATGGTTACACAGCACACCGTAAGAAAGTAACTGATGTAAAGACTTCACTTTGCTCGGGTTAATGTTTTTATCATCGAGAACAAATTTTCCGTCTGGTTCGTACCCTTTTCCTGTCACAAACAGATGACGTCCAGGTAAATAAATTTGTTTCACCGTCATTTCGTTTTGCGTCATTGTTCCTGTCTTATCTGAACAAATGACAGAGGCACACCCTAATGTTTCCACCGCAGATAATTTACGTACAACGGCTTTCTTCTTAATCATCCGTTGTACACCTAACGATAATGCTACCGTGACAATCGCTGGCAGTCCCTCAGGAATTGCGGCGACGGCTAAAGATACTCCTGCTAAGAACATCTCATATAAAGGGTGTCCTTGCCAAATCCCCAACACTGCTACTAATACGGTTAAAAGTAATGCCGTAACAATTAATATCTTTCCTAATTCCTCAAGTTTCCGCTCAAGAGGAGTCGGCTTCCGTTTCGTCGCTGATAATAATGCAGCAATTTTCCCCATCGCGGTTGACATACCTGTCTCCACGACAATGCCGATACCACTACCTCTTGTAACGAGCGTGCCTGCAAAAGCCATGTTCGTTTGATCCCCAAGCTCTGCATCACCTCTATCTACGATGGCAGCCTTTTTCGGAACTGGAACTGATTCCCCAGTTAGAACAGACTCTTCAATCTCAAGGCGATTGACATTGACTAAACGAATGTCTGCACTTATTCGATCCCCTGTTTGGAATTTCAGAATATCACCAGGTACAAGCTCTTTACTTGGGATCTTTATCCATGTACCATCCCTCAACACATTAGCCATAGGGGCTGACAATTCTTTTAGTTTTGCTAATGATTTTTCTGCCTTTTGCTCTTGGAAAAAACCTAACAAACCATTTAACAACACAATAGCCATAATTGCTATCGCATCTACATATTCCCCTAGCAATCCAGATACTAAAGTAGCTGCGAGGAGGACGAGTACCATAAAATCTTTAAATTGTTGTATAAATAATATAAGTAGCGATGGCTTATTATGGTCTTCCAATTCATTATAACCAACTTGACGTTGGCGCTTTTGAGCAAGGTTAGATGATAAACCTTCATTAAAGTTTGTCCCTAATTTTCTCGCTGTTTCGTCGTGACTAATCTGATACCATTTCACAATCCATTCCCCCATCAAGGTAGTCTTCTGTATATCTATTCAGACTCGTCCAAAAAAATGCTATACTTTGATTGTTAAGAGGTGATTAAACATGTCATTTGACGGTGTCGTTACACGGGCAGTTACAGACGAACTCAACACCAAACTATTAAACGGACGTGTCGGGAAAATATACCAACCAACAAAAACTGAGCTGGTATTTACCGTTCGATCAAAGGGAGAAAACCATCAACTCCTTTTATCTGCACATCCAAGTTATGCACGATTTCATATTACAGATAAGACGTTAACGAATCCGAAAGTACCTCCTATGTTTTGTATGTTGCTACGTAAATACTTAGCTGGAGGAATGGTTGAAAAGATTGAGCAAGTAGAAATGGAACGAGTTGTGCGTTTTCATATAAAAGGGAAAGATGAAATCGGAGATGAAACCAGCCATATTCTTGTTGTAGAGTTAATGGGAAAACATAGTAATATTATGCTAGTCAATGAAGAGAAAAACGTGATCTTAGATAGCATAAAACACATCCCACCGGCACAAAACCGTTTTCGAACAATTATGCCGGGTCAACCTTATGTAGCACCGCCGAGTCAGGATAAGCTGAATCCATTACAAATCGATGGGGAGCAGTTTATTAAAAAACTTGACTTCAATAGCGGAAAGTTAGACCAACAAATTGTTCGTATGTTAATGGGCTTTTCACCTGTGATTGCAAAAGACATTACCACTCGGGCCCATT
Source organism: Salirhabdus salicampi (assembly GCF_024259515.1). NCBI lineage: Bacteria > Bacillati > Bacillota > Bacilli > Caryophanales > Bacillaceae > Salirhabdus > Salirhabdus salicampi. Next base: position 196,908 of record NZ_JANBWE010000002.1, read on the forward strand.
TAGGTTCAAACGAACAATACTTGACCACATTTTTAAATGTACAAGCGAAACTAATCAATCATGAGTATGAACCAACGATTTACACTGATGGGAATACAGAAAAATTTTACGTGTTACCATTATCGTACCTGGAAGGGAAAAAGCGAGTATTTGAATCGGTAAGTGCGATGCTTGATACATTTTATAGTGGCAAAGCGGAACGAGATCGAGTTAAACAACAAGTTAGCGACTTAATTAAGCTAGTGAAAAATGAACGGGATAAAAATATTCGTAAGTTAAAAAAACATGAAAAAACTTTACAAAAAGCAGAAAAAGCGGACTCATATAAACATAAAGGTGAATTATTAACTGCACATATGCACCTTGTTAAAAAAGGGGATGAATCGGTAACAGTTGTTGATTACTATGATCCTGACGGGCAACAACTAACGATTGAACTAAATCCTAATAAAACTCCAAGTGAGAATGCACAACTGTATTTTCAGACATACCAAAAGTTAAAGAAATCAAAATCAATTGTTCAACAGGAAATGGAACGTGCGAATAATGAAATCATTTATTTGGAGCAAGTGTTACAACAATTAGATACGGCTCGTGAGTCTGATTTAGAGGAGATCCGTGAAGAACTTCAGGAAGAAGGATATGTAAAGAAGAAGCGAGATAAACCAAACCGTAAAAAACGAAACACACCAGAACCTGATGAATATGTATCATCAGATGGAACTTTGATTTTAGTAGGACGTAACAATAAACAAAATGACTATGTCACAAATCGAATGGCTCGTAAGTCAGATGTATGGCTTCATACGAAAGATATTCCAGGATCACACGTCGTCATAAGAGATAACAATCCATCTGAAGAAACATTAAAAGAAGCGGCTATGATTGCAGCTTTTTACAGTAAAGCTAAACTGTCTTCCTCCGTCCCTGTTGACTACACAGAGGTGAGACATGTACGTAAACCATCTGGATCAAAGCCTGGTTATGTCATCTACGATCATCAAACGACCATTTTCGTTACTCCCGATGAGGAGAAGGTACAACAACTAAAGAAATGATCATCTTATGATGAAGCTATTTAAAAAAGCTTGGATTTCAAAAAATCCAAGCTTTTTGTCATCATACAGTGGTTGATTTGTCAAATACGACTCCCTCGACTCATCTTAACAAGAAAGGTCACCCATTCATTTTGACAAGGAACTCTTAATTTATATGAACTTAAACAAAAAAATAAAGAGAAGCATCGTACCAACGTATGTGACAACAGCATGCTTCCAATACGTGGACTCCCTTTTTAACATATACATATTCCAAATAAGAAAGATAACAATACCGATCACAAAACTGCTCGAAGCTGTCCATGAAAACATCGAGTCAGAATGAAAGGAAAAGGCCACCCATAAATATATGTATAGGTACCAAGTAAACAAACCTAATGCGGTGTTCCCAAGAATTAGCCAAACCCATTTTGTTATTCGCATGTCACCACGCCTTTTCTCCATTTTCTTCTACGATTGTACTATTCTTCTAATTTTAACACAATAAAAAAAGACCTTGTTCGGAAACAAGGCCTTTGAGAGAAAAGATTATGCTGCTGGCTCTTCATTTTTTATTTCTTTATTCACCTCAAACATCTTACCATTTCCATAGCCATTTTCCTTACCTGGTAATACTAGATTTAACGTAACACCAATAATAGCTGAAAGAGCCATCCCGGCGATCTGTAAATTGTCTGAAAGTTGGACGAAGGCTCCACCAATTCCAATGACTAAAATGACCGAAGAGATAATGAGGTTACGTTTGTCACCTAAATCTACTTGGTTGTCAATTAACATACGTAAACCACTTGAAGCAATAACCCCAAATAATAAAATCGATACGCCACCCATAACAGCTCCTGGGATTGATTCTATGGCTGCCACAACAATTCCTGTAAACCCGAAGAATAATGCTAGTACTGCTGCACCCCCGATAACAAATACACTGAACACACGCGTAATAGCTAACACACCAATGTTCTCTCCATAAGTTGTATTCGGTGGTCCGCCGAGGAAAGATGCAATAATGGTTGCTACACCATCACCGGCAATGGATCGATGTAAACCAGGTTTTTGTAAAAAGTCTCTTCCTACTACTTTTGACAACACCATCTGATCACCAATATGTTCTGCAATTGTAACAACTGCAATCGGTACCATTAACAAAGCAATTTCCCAACTAAATACGGTGAATGGGTTATAATCCGCGAACGGTACAACGAAGTCTGGAACTTTAAAAAATGCTCCAAAAAATTCACCAATTGATTGGCTTGATGTTAATTTCGTCCATTCTGCAGCAACACCTGCCGTATTAACGACTCCTTGTGTAAAAGCAAAGATGTATCCACCAATAATACCGAAAAGAATAGGAATGAGTCCAAAGAATCCTTTAAAAAATATCGACGCAATAATCGTAATCGCCAATGTTACGAGCGCTACTGTAAAATGTGTTGTACTGTAATTTCCCTCAGGGTCATACATTGCCATATCAATGGCTACAGATGCTAACCCTAAACCAATTACGATAATGACAGGTCCCACAACGATTGGAGGTAAAATTTTCATTAACCATCTTAATCCAAGCAGTCGAATGAAAAGGGCTACAAATCCATACACAAGACCAGCAAGGAAGCTACCTACCATCGCCCCCGGAATACCTGATGAGCCTGTTACTGCAATAATAGGTGCAATAAAAGCGAAACTAGAACCAAGATATGCTGGCACACGTCCTCTAGTAATCAACAAGTATGCAATTGTACCAATTGCACTTGATACAAGTGCTACACCTTGCGACATTCCTGTTAAGAATGGCACAAGAATCGTTGCCCCAAACATTGCAAATAAGTGTTGTAAACTTAATGTTAGCCATTTCCCTAATTTTGGGACGTCTTGAACGTCCATCACCATTTGTTCTTTTCTCATATTATTTTCCTCCTTGGAATTTAAGCCATAAAAAAACCTCTTTGCAAGGTCGCAAAGAGGTACACGAATCTCCTGTTTTCCAGACATTCGTCTTCTTCGAACAACCTTGTTAGTCTCTCTGGACTAATTTAAAGGTCTATTTTATTTGTTTTCATAAATTTTCACTTCATCTAAACCGTCTATTTCCTCAAGTTCAACATTAATCACTTCATTAAGGGAGGTGGGAATGTTTTTCCCAACGTAATCAGCCCGAATTGGGAATTCCCGATGTCCTCTATCAATTAAGACGGCTAATTGAATTTGCCCAGGACGACCCTTGTCAATAATGGCATCCAATGCAGCTCGGACTGTACGCCCTGTGTACAATACATCATCAACTAGAATGATGTTCTTACCAGTTACGTCATGTGGAATTCGAGTGTCTTTTATCTCCGGTTCTCCACGGTTATTGGAAACTGTTAGATCATCACGATATAACGTAATGTCTAGCTCACCTACAGGAACTGACACACCTTCGATTTCCTCAATCTTGCTCGCTAAACGGCGGGCAATCGGTACGCCTCTCGTCTTAATTCCTACAAGAATTAACGAATCAGTACCTTTATTTTTTTCCAGTATTTCATGGGAAATTCGAGTTAACGCACGTCTCATTGCTGGAGCATCTAGTACTTGGGCTTTTGCTTCCATCTTACTCCCTCCCTTTGACCCTAAAAAACCCCTTATTGCGCGAGGCAATAAGGGGTTTCATGGCATACGTATACCATATCCGCCACCTTTTTAGCCTCTCTGGACTAGATTAAAGGGTCATGTTCTTCTCAAGAATTAATTATTACAAAACTGTGGTCAGGTGTCAACCTCTTTTTCGTAAAAACTGTAATACTGCTTCAAACTCATCTGGTGCTTCAGCCTCATACTCCATCCATTCCTTCGTTGATGGGTGTGAAAATCCAATTGTTTGAGCATGAAGAGCCTGACCGTCTAAATCCAATGTTTTACGGGGACCATATTTCGGATCACCAACAAGTGGGTGACTAATGTATTGGAAATGAACACGAATCTGATGTGTTCGACCTGTTTCCAACTCACATTCTACATACGTAAAATCTTGGAACCGTTCTATTACTTTAAAGTGTGTAACTGCATCTTTTCCGTTTCCGACCACACCCATTTTTTGACGATCCTTTGGATCTCGACCAATTGGTGCATCAATTGTCCCAACATCATGTTCTAATACACCATGGACAATCGCTACATACTTACGTTTTACTGTTTTTTCTGATAGTTGCTCGGCTAAGGACATATGTGCATGATCATTTTTTGCTACCATTAAAAGGCCGCTCGTGTCCTTATCAATACGGTGTACAATTCCAGGACGAATGACACCGTTAATACCACTTAAATCGTTACAATGGTAGAGCAGTGCATTGACTAATGTGCCTGAAGTATGTCCTGCTGATGGATGAACAACCATCCCCCTCGGCTTATTTACAACTACAACATCCTCATCTTCGTAAACAATATCTATCGGAATGTTTTCTGCAGCGACATTCAACTCTTCCGGTTCTGGAATCGACCATGTTACTTGATCCCCTTGTTGACATTTATAATTACTTTTCACTTGTTGGTCATTCACCTTGACACTTCCGTCCTTAATCCACAATTGAACTTGGGAGCGGGAGTAATCAGGATTAAGCTCCGTCAATACTTTATCTATTCTCATTAGATGTTGATCGGCTAATACTTCATAGGAATGTACTTCCATTTTAATGGCTCCTTTTTTTCTTTCTTTCATCAAGGAATGTGTAAATCATGAATAGAATAACACCTGTGACAAGTGCGGAATCAGCAATATTAAAAATGGGATAGTCATAATTCAAAATATAAACATCTAAAAAGTCAACAACTTCTTTACGGAACAATCTGTCAATAAAATTCCCTATTGCTCCACCCAATATGAGTGCTAATGAAACTCCGAGTAATGGTTGTTCTTTCCCGTACTTTTGCAAATAGTAGACGATGGCGATTACGACAATAGCAGTTACGATGTAAAAGAACCACATTTGCCCTTGTAAAATCCCCCATGCTGCGCCACGATTGCGATGGGATGTTATGTAAAACACATTTTCAATTACAGGAATTTGTTCATGAATCATCATTGTTTTATCTATTATCCATTTTGACCATTGGTCAATAACAATAATGATGATGGCTAACATATAATACCACACAGCTTTACCTCCATACATTGTTCTATCTATAGCATTTTACCATAACTTGAATAGAAAATCTTAAAAATAAACGTGCCGGGGTTATCCGGCACGTTATCTAAATTAGGCATAATGGGTTTCAACGATAGAAGCACAACGGTTACATAACTCTTCGTGTTGTTCCCCAACTGTGTCTGATACAACCCAACAGCGTTGACATTTTTCACCTGGATGCTTCTCAACAAAAACGTCAACATGCTCATATTCTTTCGCTTCAGCATGGTTTTCTGCGACTTCCACGGCTGAAACGATAAAGTATTGATGTAAATGAGTAAATTCGTTTAACAATTGTGCTGTTTTCTTATCTTTTGGTACAACGATTACACGAGATTCGAGTGACTTTCCAATCACTTTTTCGTTACGGGCTTCCTCAAGTGCCTTTAACACATCATCGCGGACTGCCATAAAGTGATTCCACTTCACTAGTAGTTCGTCAGCATCTTTAACCGTTTTTGGTTCCGGCATATCCGTTAATTGAACACTTTCTTCCTCTACGCCTGGAATATAGCTCCATACCTCATCAGTTGTATGGGACAAAATTGGTGATAATAATTTCGTCAAGGACGTTAACATTTCATAATAAACCGTTTGGATACTACGACGACGTTTATCATCCTTCGCTTCAATATATAAAATATCCTTCGCAAAGTCTAAATAGAATGAGCTTAAATCAATCGTACAGAAGTTGTGTACAGAATGATAAATTACAGAAAACTCATACGTGTCATATGCGTTACGAACTTTACTTGTCAGTTGTTGCAAACGTGCAAGCATATAACGATCCACTTCTTCAAGATTCTCTTCTGAAACGGAATCTGTATTTGGATCGAAATCATGTAAATTACCTAACAAGAAACGGAATGTATTTCTTACTTTACGATATACTTCCGCTACTTGTTTTAAAATATCATCAGAAATACGTACATCAGACTGATAATCGACACTTGCTACCCAAAGTCGTAAAATATCTCCACCGAACTGCTTCATAATTTTTGAAGGTACAATGACGTTTCCAATCGATTTACTCATCTTTCTACCTTCTCCATCGTTAACAAATCCATGACTTAGCACAGACTTATATGGAGCTTTCCCAGTCACTGCTACTGATGTAGATAAGGAGGAATTAAACCACCCGCGATATTGGTCAGAGCCTTCTAAATACATATCAGCAGGACGTTGCAATTCAGGGCGTTCAACTAACACACCTTGGTGTGAGGAACCAGAATCAAACCACACATCCATAATGTCAGTTTCTTTTGTAAACTTTCCATTCGGGCTAGATGGGTGAGTAAAGCCTTCAGGTAACAATTCTTTTGCTTCTTTTTCAAACCAAATGTTAGAGCCGTGTTCTCTAAACAATTTGGACACGTGCTCGACTGTCTCTTCAGTAATAATTGGTTCACCATTTTCCCCGTAAAACACTGGGATTGGTAGTCCCCATACGCGTTGACGAGAAATACACCAATCTTCGCGATCTTTCACCATATTGTAAAGCCGTGTTTCTCCCCATTCAGGAATCCAGTTTACGTTACGAATTTCTTCCAAGATTGTTTCTCTAAAGTCCTTAATAGAAGCGAACCATTGTGATGTAGCACGGAAGATTGTTGGCTTCTTTGTTCTCCAGTCGTGTGGGTAAGAGTGCGTAATAAATTCAAGTTTTAATAACGCCCCAACTGATTCCAGCTTTTCTGTAATTTCTTTATTTGCTTTATCATAAAATTGACCTTCAAAACCAGGTGCTTCAGCTGTAAATTTCCCTTTTTCATCTACAGGGCAAAGCACTCCTAAATCATACTCTTTCCCAACCCAGAAATCGTCCTCACCGTGACCTGGTGCAGTATGAACACAACCAGTACCTGCTTCGGTTGTTACGTGTTCTCCAAGGATAACGAGAGACTCCCGGTCATAAAATGGATGGGATGCCACTACCCTTTCTAATTCGGACCCTTTATATGTTTTCTCTACTGTCTTCTCATCCCATTCTAATACAGATGATACTTGCTCTACTAAATCAGCTGCTACGATAAACTTTTCGCCCTTCACGTTGACAACAGCATACTCAAGTGCCGGATGGACAGCAATGGCAAGGTTTGCAGGAATTGTCCATGGTGTTGTCGTCCAAATGATAAACTTCTCGTCTCCAGTTAATACACCCTTTCCATCCTTTACATCAAACGCGACATAGATAGATGGGGAACGTTTATCTTTATATTCAATTTCTGCTTCCGCTAGGGCTGATTCAGATGAAGGAGACCAATAAACAGGCTTTAAGCCTTTGTAAATATAGCCCCTATTCGCCATTTCTCCAAACACTTTAATTTGAGCAGCTTCATAATCTTTCGTAAGGGTAATGTAAGGATTATCCCAATCTCCTCTAACCCCTAATTGTTTAAATTGTTCTCTTTGGTTGTCAATTTGTTCCAGTGCATATTCTTTACAAAGTTCACGAAACTCAGCAACTGACAGGCTTTTACGATCAATTTTCTTTTTCTTCGTCAGGGCCACCTCGATTGGTAGTCCATGTGTATCCCATCCAGGAACATATGGTGCGTGATAGCCAGACATTGATTTGTAACGTACAATAAAATCTTTCAATACCTTATTCAAAGCATGACCCATGTGCAAATCACCATTGGCATATGGAGGGCCATCATGCAATACGAATAACGGGCGCCCTTCTGTACGTGTTTGGACTTTTTCATAAATATTTTCCTGTTCCCATTTTTGTTGCATTTCTGGTTCACGCTTTGGTAAATTACCTCGCATTGGAAATTCAGTTTTTGGCATTAGTAATGTTTCTTTATATCCCATTCTGTTTATCCTCCTTTAATTCCGTAAATCAAAAAAGCCTTCTCATCCCTGGAAAGGGACGAGAAGGCCTCGCGGTACCACCCTAATTGATTGGCTGTTTAAAGCCAATCCACTTAAGTAAGCTGTAACGTTAGCTAACGTTCATATCTACTAATGAATTCGATATGAAAACTCAAGGGTGATGTTCCAAAGAATCTCATATAGTCGGGCTTCCACCATCCCCGATTCGCTATATATGACGAATTTCTTTGTACTGTCCCTGTCATAGTCTTTATTTTATAAATACGATTCTATTATGCTTTAGCATTATATGTAAAAATAATGCCGACGTCAAGAAGGATTTAATAATTTTCTTCAGAACTTTCCGTTTCCCCAATTTCTACTTTAAATAATTCATCCCAATCTTCATTTTCAATTAGATCAAGTTGTGCTTCGACAATCATTTTCATTCGGGTGCGGAATACTTTAGCTTGTTTCTTTAACTCTTCGACTTCAACAGCGACCCGACGTGATTTTGACAATGCTTCATTTATAATTCGATCAGCGTTTTTCTCTGCTTCTTTTATAATTAGTTTCGCTTCTTTATTCGCATTGCCTTTCACTTCTTCAGCGGTTTCTTGGGCAACTAAAATTGATTTATTTAAAGTCTCTTCAATGTTGTTAAAGTGACCAATTCTTTCTTCTAATTCCGCCACTTTCTCTTCAAGTGATTTTTTATCACGAATCATTTTTTCGTAATCTTTTATCACTTGATCTAAAAATTCATTTACTTCGTCTTCATCATACCCTCTAAACGTTCGGGTGAATTCTTTATTATGAATGTCGAGTGGTGTCAAAGGCATGAAAATACCCCCTTAGCTGTACATTTTATTTTATAATATATTTCGACAGATGATTGCACGAGTCCTGCAAATTATATCATATTATTTTAAAGTTGCCGTCGTAATTCGCCATTTTTCTTTTTTCGTCTTACCTTCAATAGCTATTAACTTGCTTCTGCCTTTTTTTCGAAATGAGATCATATCTCCTTGTTCTACTTGAAAAGACGGGTCTTCTACTACGCGGAAATTCACTTTCACAGCCCCTTTAACAATGCCTTCAGATGCTTTTTGTCTGGAAATTTGATAAACCTCTTTTAAAACTGCATCCAATCTTAATGAAGATACAGTTCCACTTCGTTCATGCCATTGGTTTTCCGGGACGATGATGGAATTTACATGTTTATCTGTGAAAGAAAGATTCGCATGTTTAATACTTGTTAAATTCATTTTCAAATAAATAGCTAATTCCTCGTCAGCCACAATTTGAATGATGTCATCTACGATAATTAAATCACCGAACTTTTTCCGCTTTATACCTAAGGACATTAAAGCCCCTAAAACATCACGATGGTCTAATTGAATAAATTTCTTAGGGAATTTCGCCTCTAATAGAATTAGTTGGAAACGGGAATCCTGTACTTCTTCATAAAAAGGGGCTAAGAAGGCCCTTTGACGCTCTGCACCTTCATAGCCACCAAAAAATTTTAATATGAGGTCTGGATGGTTTCCAATAATTGTTCGCATAATGTGCTGTTCTCGCGGGTCAAGAAAATCCGTCAATTTCGGTATATAGGAACGCTCGACTTCCTCTTTCCAAGATAGAACCGTATCAATGAACGGCTGCTCGTCCTTGCGAAAATGTTGGTATAAATCCACAATATCTTCTCCATTCAAACTTAAATGAGCATTCTAAACAGTTCACCTAAACCAATCATCGCTAAGCGTAGTGTAATAATAGCCACAATTGGAGAGAAATCAATCATACCGAGAGGAGGGATAATTTTGCGGAACGGTTCTAAGTATGGTTCCACAATTTTAGCTAAAAACTGTCCTATCGCTGACTCCCTTGCTCCAGGGAACCATGACAATAAAATATAAGCGATTATGGCAAATGAATAAAAATAAAGTAATGTATGTACAATGTTAAACAACTGAATCATCATATTACCTACCACCTTTGCTCTTGCTCATCTCGTTCTTCAAATTCTGAGATGGCGCCAGAAACATCAACATTGTCGGGAACACATAAAAACGTTTGTTCCCCAAGTTTTTGTATATTTCCATTAATAGCATAAACTGTTCCACTTAAAAAATCTACTATACGCTTTGCTTGCTCATGATTTACTCTTTGTAAATTAATGACGATTCCTTTTCGGTTCTTTAAATGATCAGCAATTTCCTGAGCCTCGTTATAGGATTTCGGTTCACACAAAACTAACTTCGATGTAGATTGCATGGCTGTCAGGCTCACCACATTATGTTGGTCTTGTTTTTTTGGTTTTGGTGCCTCTTTTTCTTCTTCTACCTCCTCTTCAAAATATTCATATTCATCTTCAAAAGCAAAAAAAGATTTTATTTTATTTTTTATACTCATTCGTTTCCCCCCTTGTTTCGCTCATCACCTACAAGCTTTGAACCAATTCGAATGTGGGTCGCCCCTTCTTCTATCGCAATGTCAAAATCGTTGCTCATTCCCATGGACAAATACTCACATGGAGCATAATCCAACTTCAAACTTTGAATATGGTCCCGCAAATTACGTAACGATTGGAAACAATTTCGTAATATTGATTCATCATTGACAAGTGGTGCCATCGTCATCAATCCAACGACATTTATGTTGTTGTATTGGTGTAAATCTTTCACAAATTGTTCCACTTTTTCAGGATCGATGCCATGTTTTGATTCTTCGCCACTTACATTAACTTGAACAAAACATGGCATCGGCTTCTCTGTTCGTTTATGTATTTCTTTCGCTAATGATAACCTGTCCAATGAATGAATATAATCTACTTTATCAATCACATTTTTTACTTTTCGAGACTGGAGGGTGCCAATAAAATGCCACGTTGCTTGTGCGCCAATGTGTTCATACTTTTGTTCTATTCCTTCTTGACGATTTTCCCCAAGATTGAAAATACCAGCTTCTACTGCTTCTTTTGCACGAGCAACAGAAACATATTTCGTAACAGCAACAATCGTGATTTCTTCAGGATTGCGATTTGATCGGTTGCAGGCATCTTTTATTCTTTGCTTAATATAATCTGCGTTCTCTTTTACAGTGACCATTCGTTGAACTCCTTTCTACTGCAATCTTATATATGCCATCATTCTGCCAGTCTTTCCCTGATCGCGACGATGGGAGTAAAATAAGTGTTTATGTTCATAAGTACAAAAACTTGTCATTTGAATTTGGTTTTCACGTAATCCTTCTGTAATAAAGATGGATTTGTGAAGGCCTTTTAAGTCTAACAGCCAATGTGTATCATCCACCTTGCTTACAACGGGTTCTTGCCAATAGCGTTTCGGAATATGACTCATTACATGTTCATCTACTTCATAGTAACGTTTTCCAATCGAAGGTCCAATTACAATTTGGATATCCTCAATAGAAACCCCTTGTTGCTGTAGCAATTCAATGACTTTTCGACCTATTCCGTTCACAGTCCCACGCCAACCTGCATGGGCTAAGCCAATCCAACCAAAACTCGGAGCAGCAAAAAATAACGGAACACAATCAGCATATAAACACGTTAATAACTTCCCTTTCACATTTGTAATAAAACCATCGTATTGTGCAGTGGAAGGAAGTGATGTATCACTTGTCACGTTTAATACGTCAGTTCCATGAACTTGCGTTGCTCCAACCCAATCACTTGTTGGTGTTGCGAGGAGGTCAGCTACAATAAACCGATTATGTTCGACATGATTCCGATCATCGTTCACGTGAAACCCTAAATTTAATTCGTCGAATGGAGAAGGACTGACTCCACCATTCCTCGTTGTCATACCTCCTATAATGCCATACTGTTTCCAGGCATTAATCGATAATAAACTAGGTGCTTCACATTTTTGAAATGGCTCTTGCATATCAAAACCTCCATAAGGAATTCTAACTTATTTTATCATATTTTTTTATTCATTTCTGCCTATTCATCAACAGAATGTGTGAGTTGAGGTCGCTCTGTCTTCACTAAAATAACATCACGGCCAATAGTGACAATATTATGCCATGGTATGACAAGTTCATCTTCCTTTCCAAACAACCCAAAAACTTTCCCTTTTAAAGAGATAACAAGGGCTAAAACGTAACCTCTGTCTACATCAATTTCTAAATCAGTAATGTATCCTAATTTTTTACCGTCTTCAACAGCAATGATATCTTTTACTTGTAATTCCGAAATGGTCATATAGCTCACCTACCTTATTATAAATATATGCAAAGATTACACTTCTTGAAGTAAAAAATAAAAAGCTTTAGCCATTGGCTAAAGCTTATTGGTGAATATTTTTATTCATTTGTTGAATAGCTGCTTTTTCAAGGCGCGATACTTGAGCTTGGGAAATACCAATTTCCTCTGCTACTTCCATTTGCGTTTTCCCTTGGAAGAATCGTTTGTTTAAAATCATCTTTTCCCGTTCGTTTAACCTACGCATTCCTTCTTTTAGTGCGATTTCATCAATCCAGATGGTATCTTTATTTTTATCATCTTTCAGTTGATCCATGACAAAGATAGGATCGCCCCCATCATTGTAAATCGGTTCAAATAAAGAGACGGGATCTTGAATAGCATCCAGCGCGAATACTACATCTGAATGGGGTACGCCCATTTCCTCTGCAATTTCCATCGGAGTAGGATCTTTCGATGTTTTGCTCATCAATCTCTCTCTAACTTGTAATGCCTTATACGCAATATCACGCAATGACCTTGAAACCCGTATTGGATTATTATCACGTAAATAACGACGAATTTCCCCAATAATCATTGGGACTGCATACGTTGAAAACTTTACATTTTGACTTAAATCAAAATTGTCGATTGATTTCATAAGACCAATGCATCCTACTTGAAATAAATCATCCACATATTCGCCGCGATGATGAAACCTTTGAATGACACTTAAGACTAAACGTAAGTTTCCATTCACAAGTTCTTCCCGGGCTGATTGATCACCTTCTTGCATTCGTTTGAACAATTTTCGCATTTCTTCATTTTTCAATACTGGTAACTTTGATGTATCGACACCGCAAATTTCTACCTTATGTCGTGTCAATCTAAAACCCCTCCTAAAGTGGAGCTAGTGTCACAAAACAGTTTCTCCACTGGAGGGAATTTTATGCAGGAATTACCTTATTCAAATGTTAGAAAACTTTCTAAACATTACACCATTTTATTAAATTCTTTTTGTAATCGCTTTATAATCTTTTTTTCCAGACGGGAAATATATGATTGGGAAATGCCTAACATATCGGCTACATCTTTCTGGGTTTTTTCTTCATTACCAACTAACCCAAAACGTAATTCCATAATTTGTTTTTCTCGGTCATTTAGACTTGATAAAGCTTTTTTTAATAATGACTTATCAACATTCGCTTCTAAGTCCCTTGTAATAATATCCTCGTCGGTACCTAAGACATCAGATAACAAAAGTTCATTCCCGTCCCAATCGACATTTAATGGTTCATCAAAAGAAACTTCTGAACGAATTTTATTATTTCTTCTTAGATACATTAATATTTCATTTTCAATACACCGAGAGGCATATGTTGCAAGTTTAATCTTTTTCTCAGGATTAAATGTATTTACAGCTTTAATAAGGCCAATTGTACCAATACTTATTAAATCTTCTATGTTTACTCCTGTATTTTCAAATTTTCGAGCTATATATACTACGAGCCGTAAATTCCGTTCAATTAACACTGAACGGGCTGCTCTGTCTCCATTTGGCAATTTATCTAGTAAATCCTTTTCCTCTTCCTTTGATAACGGAGGCGGTAATGCTTCACTTCCACCGATATAATAAATTTCATCCGACTTAAGCCCAAGTTTGAACAAAATTTTGTACCAAATTAATTGAATTTTCAGTCTCCATTTTTTCATAATGGCCCAATCTCCCCTTCTTTAAGTAAGTTGTAGGTTTTGCGACTGCATCATTTTTGGGTGTAATAAGCAATGATAGCTCCCATCTGCTGATAATTCTCCAAATTGAATACCGATATAAACTTTTTCGATTGCATATTTTACACCTTTATATTCAATTGTGATTTGATCTGGCTTCAACACGAGGATGAAATTTCGCTTTCCGCTAACTCCTTGATACGGAATGATTCGAATTTTGCTTTGCCAATAATCAGATAAATGTTCAAACGTCCAATCATCTTGACATTGACGTAACATTTCCCTGTCCTCATCAGGGAGCCATTGCTGTAATGCCACTTCATCACAAATAATTACAGGACGCTTGGAAAAGGGGTCTACAAGGCTGTTTCCGCTATCAAAGAAACCTACTGTTTCTGTAAGCTTCCCATCCATCGCAATTTGTACTGGACACATTTCGGTGTAACGCATTTGATCAAAGCCAAGCTGATCAATACGGCGTCGTGTAAACCACCAAACGATCGGAAAGCAGGTTATGACAAATATCCAACTCACCATATCCCCAAACCCTGTTTCATACGTGACAAAGAACCCATCTACTGCTTGGAACTGCTCTCCTATTAAAAAGTAGACTCCGAATAAGCCACCACCAATCGTAAAGGAGACGAAATAAAAGGTAAAAAACTGTCTTAAGAAACGTTTAACGTTATGAAAACCGAATGCACTAAATAAAATGAGAACAGAATACATGATTTTCCCAGGAAAAGATGTAATAAAATGCCCGGGAAATAGTACGGTAATCGGTACGAGACAGGAAGCTACCACTGATCCAAAGATAAGCCGATAACGGCTTGTTTCGGCTCTGGATAGCCAATGTACAAGTTGTAAAATCATCCAATCAATAAAAAAATTTAATAACCATACAGCATCTAAGTAAATTGCCACAGCCTTCCGCCTTTCTTGGACAACTTCACTCTATATCGGTAAGTATAAAAAACTCCATCTGAAAAGTCTGTCATATTCTGTTCTCTAGCAACGGCTAATTTTCGTTCATTTTGTCAAATAAAAAAAGGAGTAAGCGTTAAGCTTACTCCTTCAATTAATCTACTATCTACGATTTCTGTTACGTAAGAAGGTTGGAATATCCAATGTTTCTTCTTCAAACGTATCGTTTTTTCTTCCTACAGATGAAACAGGCCGCTCTGTTTGCCCTCTCCCTTTGTTCATGTTGGAAGGACGTGTCGGTTTCGCTTCTGTTTTACTTTCATCAAAACCAGTTGCAATGACCGTCACGATAATCTCATCCTTTAAGTTTTCATTAATGACGGAACCAAATATAACATTCACTTCTTGGTCTGCAGCCGATGTGACTATTTCAGCAGCCTCTTGAACTTCAAAAAGACTTAAGTTCGCTCCTCCAGTAATGTTCATTAACACACCGTGGGCACCATCAATTGATGTTTCCAAAAGTGGGGAGGAAATCGCTTTTTTCGCCGCTTCTTGAGCTCGGTTTTCTCCAGTAGCAACTCCGATACCCATTAATGCTGATCCTTTGTCAGACATAATAGTCTTAACGTCGGCAAAGTCAACATTAATTAACCCTGGTACTGCAATTAAATCAGAAATACCTTGTACACCTTGACGCAATACATTATCCGCTTCACGGAATGCTTCTAGCATTGGTGTGTTTTTGTCTACTATCTCTAGCAAACGATCGTTTGGAATGACAATCAGTGTATCGACACTACTTTTCAAGCCATCAATTCCAGTGACAGCCTGGGATGTTCGCTTACGACCTTCAAACGTAAATGGGCGTGTAACAACCCCAACCGTAAGGGCCCCCATCTCTTTTGCGATTTGGGCAATGACCGGGGCTGCACCGGTTCCGGTTCCTCCACCCATTCCGGCGGTGACAAATACCATATCTGCACCTTGTAACGCCTCTTCTAGTTGCTCTTTACTCTCTTCAGCAGCTTTGCGCCCAACTTCAGGGTTGGCTCCAGCCCCTAAACCGCGAGTGAGCTTGTCACCAATTTGCATTTTTACTTCAGCTTTAGATAAATTAAGAGCTTGCGCATCTGTATTTACAGCAATAAACTCTACACCTTGTACGCCGTGTTCAATCATACGATTGACAGCGTTACTACCACCGCCACCGACACCGATGACTTTTATAGTAGCTAGTTGATCCATGTTTGTCTCAAAGTCTAACATATCCCGTTCCTCCCATTTTGCAGTTTACAAGACTCCATTTAAATTTTTGTTTATGAGGAAACGACAGATTAGTCGAAAAAGTAGTTAAACCACTTGGCAATACCCGTTTCTTTATTTTTTTTCGTTTCCGTTTTTGGTTGATTTCGTTGTTTACTTTTTGTCGGTTTACTGTCGATAGTTTCCATAGATACCGAAGAATCTAGTTCTTTTCCTTGTATTCTAGCATTGCTATAAGAGAATTGTAATATGCCTACTCCAGCTGTGTATTGCGGGTCTCTCACTCCTATGTAATCCGGAATCGCAATACGCACGTTAGATTGAAACACATCCCGTGCAAGCTCAAGTACACCAGGCATATTCATCATACCACCGGTTAGTACATACCCACCCGGCAGATCATGTAAACCCATTTTTCGTAATTCTCTTACAACGAAGGCATAGATTTCTTCAAGTCTTGCCTCAATCATATCAGAAATTTGTGCTTGGTTAAATGTTTGCTTTTGGTCACTTCCAATCATTGTGACTTCAAAGGTTTCTTCCTCACTTGCATCTTCATAATAAGCGCATCCGAAATCATGTTTCATATCTTCAGCTTCTTCTGTAGATGTTTTCATTCCGATAGACAAATCTTTCGTTATGTTATCCCCACCTAGCGGGATTACGGATGTGTCTTTTAAGTGTCCACCTTCAAATACAGATACCGTTGTACTACCTCCACCGATGTCAATAAGAGCAACACCTAAATTTTTCTCATCATTCGATAGAGCAACAGATCCAGAAGCTAACGGCTGTAAACAAACATCTTGAACTTCCAATCCAGCCAAATCAACACATTTTAATGTATTGTGTAATACGGTTTTTGAACATGTAATAAGGGTTCCTTCCATTTCAAGTCTTACCCCTATCATTCCTCTAGGGTCTGTGATTTCATCTTGTCCATCGACGATAAATTGCTTTGGAAAAACATCGATCACTTCTCTCTCAGGAGGTATAGACATCACTTGTGCGGCGTCAATCACACGGGTTACATCTTCGTTCCCAATTTCGCGGTTATCGCTCGATACGGCAACTACCCCATGACAAGCTTGTAATTGAACGTGGTTTCCATTTATCGCGACTGCGACTTTTTCAATTTTCATATCTACCATTCTTTCTGCTTGTTCAATTGCATTTTGAATGGAGTGTACGGTTTGGTCTATATCAACAATGGCCCCTTTTTTCATACCATTTGATTTTGCCGTTCCTACACCGATAATGTTTAATGAATCTTTTGTTACTTCCCCAATAATTACTTTAACTCTGGATGTTCCTACATCTAGACTGACGAGTATTTCATTGTTGTTCAAAATTCGCACCTCCTGCTAAGGCCATCCAAAATTCTGCTTCTTTGTCGATATTTGGATTTTAAATTGATTTATATAGAAAGTCAATCATTAAAAGGTCAGAAAGCACCTTATATAAGTATTATTAAATAATTCAACAGATAAATAAAGTTTTCCTCTTAAATTTTTATGTTTTTTTATTTTTTCTATTTTTGTCATATCTTTCCAATACATTCCGTCTAATAAGGGCGATATTTTGAAATAAACGGACACCAAATGCTACAACCGCAGCTAAATATAGATCAATCCCCAATTGCACGCCAACAAATGCTAACAGCGCCGCAAGCGTAATGTTGAAGAAAAAGCCCGTCACAAACACCTTATCATCGAATTTGTATTCCAGGTGGGCACGTATACCTCCTACTAGCGTGTCAAAAGCCGCCAATACAGCGATAGATAAATAGTCTTCATACCTTGTAGGGATTTGAATATTTGTTAGTAACCCTAGCGCTGATCCAATTATGAAAAATAGAACGGCTAACCACATTACGACTCCCCCACCCCTTCATCATCAACCGGTTGGAGCCAGTGAAGGTCCATAGGTACATGAAATTCCGGTAAGTTTACAATGGAAAATTCAAAGGATATATTAAGATTTTCTACGGCAAAGTAGTCTAATAGTGGGCTAATCTCCATATAATTTAATAGCCTTTCAGGGTCTTCCGCTAATACTTTGATTTGAATAGGTGGTGACGATATACGTCTTCCATTTACATAAGTATAGTCGTTAACTTGTCGGATTGGGCTAATTTGAATGACCCTTTCATTTTCGACTGCAATATCTGTCGCTCCATATGTATATAACTCATTTATAAATCGAGTTAATAAGCTAGGTTGTATATCTGTATATACGGGGCCCATTTCCGTTCCCTTAAATATTGGCTCAATCGTAATAACTAAACCTTCACCCTCGACTTCCGTCATTCCAGCCTTTTCCTTTAATAACTCAACTGACTCTTGTAACGTTTGTAACTTTGTCGCATTCGATTCACTTTGATAGCTTCGAATGATTTGCTCTGCCTCCGTAATTTCTCCATATAGTTCATTTTGAACCATTTGTTGTTTACGTAGTTCTGAACGTATTTCCCATAAATCTCTCGTATCACGTATTTCTGGATTTTGTTTCGTTTGAATGAGAATAGCCAGCATAAAGCCAGCAATTAAACCAATACTTGCAACAGTTATTTTTCGTGGCATATTCATTACCACCTTTCAACGGTGTCACGAGTATTCATTTCTATTGATTCTTTCGTTTGTACCGTTACCTCTACATTCTCGCTTACAAGCTCATATACTACTCCGTTCTGAGCTTGTACACTAGCAGAAAGCACCTCAGGGTCCCCAATTGCACTTATGACAAAAGGAGCAGGATGTTTGATTCCATCTACAGAAATAACAGGACCTACACAGGATAGAAAACTATCTTTATAGAGGCGTTGACCGTTAATAGCAATTGCTACTGCTCCCGATGAAGAAAGTTCATGAATGACCTTTAAAATATGGCGATCGTGTACAATGTAGTCATTAATGGAGTTATCTGATGGAACGTATTCCGCATCTTCCAGCGTAACTGATATTCCTGGGCCTTTTACAGGTACTTCACCAGTAAGCCGCTCTAACAAGCGTTTATCGTCAATATACTTCGTCAGTGCTTCTTGTTCCTCTCCTAACTGTTCCTCTAATTCAGTAATTTCCTTTTTTAACTGCGCCAACTTATCCCTTAACTCATTATTTTTCTCTTCTGTTTTGTTTAGCTCTTCACGATAAAAATAGTCCTTTGTTAATGCATCATCTGGCATATCCATAAGTTGATTTCGGTCTTTTGTCATTTGGAAGCTATATGCAGCTAAAAAACCAGAAACGAGCAAAATGAAAGAGTAGATAACGTGTTTACCTTTCACTCTCATTTACCTGTTCCTCCCCAGAAACGTCTTGCAGTTCTTCTGAGTCACGTTCATACGGAATGAAAAAAGCTCCGACATCTATATGAACAACTCCTCTTTGTTCAGGTTTTAGCTTGGCGATAATAGAAGGGTATACCCCCATCTTTTGTGCAAAATTACGTATAGAAGCAACAACCTCCTGACCGTTCATCATAAATAACCTTATTTTATATGGGTTTGTTTCATCGTTAAGCCAATGAATCTCTGAAATTTGACTCGCAATACTAGGTTCTAACCCTCTCAATTCATCCGTCATTTCAACGAGGTACGTATCGTTATTCCATCCGATTAAAACTGGTGCGTCCCCTTTCGGTATGTCATTTTGCTGGTTTAATAATCGTTCCCCGTTTTCCAAGATGGGATAAAAACGATCTCCTTCTTTTACGTAGCCGACACGAATATACTCTTCTAATTCAATTTGAACGGTTCTAGGAAATTTCCGTGTAACGGTAGCTTGTTTAATTTCAGGATGCTTCAAGATGTTACGCTCAATCGTTTGAAAATCTATTTGCCATATATTATATTCTGTCGTGAGTTGGCTTTCAGCTAATACCTCTCCATCGGTAATAAAGTAATTGCCTTCGACTTCAAAATGTTTGACATGACTCAGAGGCGATTGTAAGTACGTAATAATACTAATCAAAAGAAAAAATAGGGATAAATAAAAGATTAACCTTCGATTCGCTTTCTTTTTACGAGCTTGTTTTAGTTTAGGTATTCGTTCCTCAATGGAGACAACTTTTTTCTTTGCCATACATATTACCCCTAGCCACCATTTATTTACATTCGGACTTCAGTAAAGTATACCATGCATAGCTTACAATGTTTTTGAAACTATGCTTCGTCTTGTTTCACAATTTCAACTTCTGTATTCATTTTCACCTCAAATTTATCCCAAATGGTTTTTTGGATAAATTGAATGAGTTCCATTACATCTTGGAAGGTTGCATCCCCTTCATTAACAATAAAGTTTCCATGAAGGTCTGATATTTTCGCCCCACCAATTTTGTAGCCTTTTAACCCAGCCTTTTCAACTAGCTGTCCAGCGTATTGTGGTAATGGATTGCGAAAGATACTTCCCGCACAAGGGTTGTTCCAGGGCTGTGTTTCACGACGATAATCTTTATAATGCTTCATTTCTTTTATAATCGATTCTTTATCCCCTGTTTCAAGTTGAAACTCCGCTTCTACACAATAGCCTTTTCGTCTTTGTTGGAGGACAGAGGTACGGTATGAAAATTCCATGTCTTTATTCGTCAACCACTTTAACTCTCCATCCGGGAATAAAATATGGGCCTTTGTTAAAATGTTAGAAACGTCTGAACCGTGAGCGCCAGCATTCATATAAACCGCTCCCCCAACACTTCCTGGAATACCCCCTGCAAAAGCTAGACCTCGTTTACCTTGCCTACTCATAATAGTAGCCAGCTTTACTAACGGATATCCTGCGCCAACACGAATGACATCGTTGTCTTTTTCTTCTATGTGATCCATTCCTGTTCCCATTTTAATAACTGCACCACGAATGCCCTGGTCATCAATAAGCAGGTTTGAACCCCTACCGATAACACGTATTGGGATTTGCTTCTCTTTTAATATCTTTAACGCCGTTTTCAACTCATCAATGCCGTTAGGTTCAATAAATAAATCAGCAGGTCCACCAATTTTCATTGTTGTATGTTTTAAAAGTGGTTCATCTATTTTAACAGTACCTATATTCAGATCAATTAGCTTTTGTTTCACTTGTTCCATGTAAAATTCCTCCTTAACCATGTGTGTATCTTAAGGATAGCCTAATGATTATTTTATCATTGTTTCCAACCTTTTGTGACCAGTACTTTCGAACTTTCCATAAAAAAAACCCTGACAGTTCAGGGTTACATTTTTGCATACCGGCTAATATTTAGTAATATGCCCGCTGAAAGGAGCGTGAGCGTTAAAGAGGATCCTCCATAACTTAAAAAAGGCAGGGTAATCCCCGTAACTGGAATTAAACCAATTACAACACTAACATTAATAAACACTTGGACAATAATCATACCGACGATACCTAACGCTAATAAACTTGAAAATAAATCAGGTGCATGAATCGATACCCTTATGCCACGCCACATAAACACGAAAAAGAGTAAAATGACAAAAGAACCACCTATAAATCCTAGTTCTTCTGCTAAAATGGCAAAAATAAAATCAGTCTGGGGCTCAGGTAAGTAAAAGAACTTCTGCAAACTCTGCCCTAAGCCAAGGCCCATTAATCCACCAGGTCCAATCGCATACAATGATTGGATAATTTGAAACCCATCACCCAGCGGGTCTTCCCATGGATTTAAAAACGCCTTAATCCGATTTATACGGTATGGCGCTGAAGCAATCAGGCCGACAAAACCTGCTAAACCGATAAATGCTAATCCTGTAAAATGAGAAATACGTGCTCCAGCAACAAATAGCATAATAAAACACGTTCCCACTAATACAACGCCTGTCCCTAAATCTGGCTGAAGCATAATAAGGCCAAAGGGTACGAATATGAGCATTAACGCCGGTAAGAAACCTTGTTTTAATGAAGTAATATATTTTTGGCGTTCTGATAGTATTTTCGCTAAAAATATAATGAGACCTAGTTTCATGAACTCAGAAGGTTGGATGCTAAATGCACCAACGCCGATCCAACTTCTTGCTCCTCCCCTAACAACTCCAATACCCGGAATGAGAACCGCAATTAATAAAATAAAACAAACAATCAATATAACGTTCGAATGTTCTTTCCATTTTGCGTACGGTATATTCATCATAATATACATAGCAGTTAAACCAGCAAATGCAAAAAGAAGTTGACGCTTCGCATAAAAGAACGGATCATCAAATTTATATGCCGACCATACCGCCGATGAACTATAAACCATAATTACGCCAATGATGAGCAAAGCAAAAATTACTGCCAACAGTGTAAAGTCTGGCGTCGTTAATTTGTTCCCTTGCTTCCTCAATTGACCACCCCCCGATGAAAAACGATGGGCAAATAAAACAAGCCCTTACTACAATTTATGCACCTCATCCATAAACATGTCACCACGTTCTTCAAATGATGTATATTGATCCCAACTAGCACATGCCGGTGATAATAAAATAACATCATGTTCTGAGGAAATTGCATAAGCTTCATTTACAGCCTGCTTTACATTATTAACATATATAATTTCACGTATACCAGCTTTTTTAGCTGCTTCCGCTAATTTAGGGGCAGTTTGGCCAAATAGAACGACAGCTTTTACCTGTTGTAACGAAGGGATGATAGGGTCAAAATCATTCCCTCGGTCTAAACCACCTGCCAACAAGATGACTGGAGCATCAAAAGCTGATAATGCCTTTGTTGTTGCTAATATATTGGTTGCTTTCGAATCATTATAAAACTTCCTATTATTGATACTTCTCACAAATTGAAGTCGGTGAGAAACGCCATTAAACCGGCGTAATACGTTCCGGATGGCATCAAGGCGGGCACCACTTACTACTGAAGCAGCAATAGCTGCTAGCATATTTTCGTATTGGTGCTGACCGACCATTTTTACCTCATCGATATTTACTATTGGGGTTTCATCGTAATAAAGGGTATTCCCGTCAAAGAAAGCCCCACGATTCATACGTTCTTTACTTGAAAAAGGGACTTTCTCTGCAGTTGCATTGGTTACCATTGTTCGGACTTTTGAATCATCTTGATTATAAACAATATAGTCACCTTCCGTTTGATTCGCGAAGATTTTTGCTTTTGCATTTGCATAATGATCCATCGTTTTATGATAATCCAAATGAGCTTCATATAAGTTTAAAAAGACAGACACTTTTGGATGAAACTGTTCTGTTCCGAGTAATTGGAACGAAGATAGTTCCATCACAAGTACTTCATCCTTAGTTGTCGTTTGAGCGACCTCTGATGCAACCATTCCAATATTCCCTGCCAACCTTGCTTTTATACCACTTTCTTGTAACATTTCATGGATTAAGGTTGTCGTTGTCGTCTTTCCATTCGATCCAGTAATGCCGATAATCGGCCCTTCCGCTAAAAGACCGGCAAGCTCGATTTCTGTCACGATTGGTATATTTCGTTTTTGCGCCTCCGAAACGATTACATTGTCATATGGTATACCGGGATTTTTCACAACGACTTCCACATTGTCTAACACATGTAGAGGGTGTGAGCCCGTAATCACTTCAATTCCCATTTGTTTTAACTGTTTTGCTATCGGATTTTCATCTAATCGCTTTATGTCATTTACTATCACGTTTTTACCATGTTCAAAAAGAATACGGGCTGCTGCCTCTCCACTTTTCGCGAGACCGAGGACGAGCACCCGTTTATAAGGAAAGTTTTGTAATGTTTTCACGATAACCACACCTCAATATAAATACCTAGTGCTGCAAATAAAATACCTACTACCCAAAAGGTTGCTACAACACGCCACTCTGACCAACCTAGTAATTCATAATGGTGATGAAGAGGACTCATACGAAACACTCGTTTCCCCGTCGTTTTAAAAGCTATAACTTGAATAATAACAGATAACGTTTCAATCACAAATACACCACCAATAATGACAAGCAATATTTCTAATTTTGTCAGGATGGCGACAATGCCAATTGCTCCACCTAGTGCTAATGACCCTGTATCTCCCATAAACACTTTTGCTGGGTGGGCATTAAAGACGAGAAAGCCTAACAATGCACCAACAACTGCTATTGAGAAAATCGAAACGTTGTACTGTGGTATACCATGCCAAGCTAAAATGGCAAATGCACCAAATGCAACAGCTGCTGTGCCTGCTAGTAAACCATCTAAACCGTCAGTTAAATTAACGGCGTTAGATGCTCCGACTAGAATCAATAAGATGAAAACCGCGTAACCAACACCTAAATCAACATACCAATCAGTACCTGGTAAGTTTACGAGTGTTGAGAAGCCTTGTTCTTTTAAAACAAAGTAAACCGTGACGGCAATAATGAGTTGTCCTAGTAGTTTTTGTTTAGAAGTAAGTCCTAAGTTTCGCTTTTTTACGATTTTTATAAAATCATCTAAAAAGCCGAGGATACCGTATCCGATTACGACCCATAACACAATATACACTTCAAACCCTAACGGCTCTGTGCTATAACGGGATGTAATAAACAGCGTTGTTAACAACACTGAAATAAGAATCATAATTCCCCCCATCGTTGGGGTTCCTGCTTTCTTTTGATGCGATTGAGGACCTTCCTCCCGTATACTTTGACCGAACTTTAATCTTCGTAAAAAAGGTATCATAATAGGTGAAAGTAAAACCGTAATGAGGAAGGAAACGATCATCGTTAAGAATAAGATATGTTGAGACATTATTTGTTCCTCCTTTAAACTGCGGGTACTAGTCCTTTGTCAACCGTTGTATAATTGATTCTAATTTCATTCCCCGAGATGCTTTAAATAGTATGATTGTGTTGTCGATTAATTCTTTCCGCAGCGCTTTTTCAAGCTCATCCTTCTCAGTAAAACTATAAACAGGAATATTCACTTCGTTTTCTTCGAGCCATTTCCCTATCTCTTTACTGGCTTCACCTATCGTATACAGGGAGGTGATCGGATCTGTAATATAAGGTGCTACTGATTTATGTAATTCCTTCGTATGCTCACCTAATTCAAACATATCTCCTAGCACGACTATTTTACGCTGGGCATTCATTTCCTTTACAACGTCGATAGATGCTATCATCGATGTTGGCGAAGCATTGTACGCATCATTAATAAGTGTTGTGCCGCTGTTTAGCCTTATTTGTTCAAAACGCATTCCTGTCATTTCAACATGTTCTAATGCTTTTTTTATTTTTTCATAAATAATTCCATATTGTTGGGCAGCAGCTATAACAAAAGAGGAATTTTTCGCATGATGCTTACCGAGCAACGATATAGAAAATGTTAAGCCGTTAACTGTGAAGTCGGTTTGTTCACCTAATACATGAACATCGTGAATTCGGTAGTCATTACCTGCTTCAAAGCCGACTGTAATGGAATGATATTTTTGAATGATCGGCTTTAATAATGGTTCGTCGCCATCTACAATTAATAGTCCGTCACGGTGCAAACCTTTCGCAATTTCACTTTTGGCCTGCGCAATTCCCTCTCTTGAGCCTAAATGTTCAATGTGAGATTCACCAATATTCGTAATAACAGCTACGTTCGGTTTTGCAATCTTCGTTAACCTTTCAATTTCGCCAAAATGATTCATCCCCATTTCGAGAATTAAACATTCAGTATCTCTTTGCATCTGTAATATAGTAAGGGGGAGTCCAATATGATTATTGAAATTCCCTTTTGTGCTATATGTTTTGTATTTTTCACGAAACACTGTTGCAAACAAGTCTTTCGTTGTCGTTTTACCGTTTGAACCTGTAACTCCGATAACAATTGGGTTTACTTCATCACGATAATGGGTTGCTAAAGATTGCAATGCTGATGTTGTATCGTCTACAAAAAATAACGGAAAGTCATCAGGTAGAAAGGATGGTATATCTTCATCTTTTTGCCAAAGTGCGGCAACAGCTCCATTTTCAACCACTTCTTTTATAAAGTGATGCCCATTAAATTTTTCACCAATAATCGGGATGAATAAACCCGCCTGAACACGCTGTCTACTATCAATATATATTTCTTGAATCGCCATATCATCCCTAACGATCCCTTTATATTTTGGAAAAAATTTCACTAGCCAATTTGTTGTAAATTTCATCATTTAGGATTCTCCTTTAATTTGGCTTTTATTGCTTCTTGTGCCACAAGTCGATCGTTAAAGGGAAGCCGTTCTTTTCCAATTTCTTGATATGTTTCATGTCCTTTACCAGCAACGAGCACAACATCACCTTGATTGGCTGATTTGATCGCAAGCTCTATTGCTTTTTTGCGGTCTTGTTCAACGACGTAATTTTCATTCGTTATTCCTTCGACCATATCGTTTAAAATATTTTTCGGATCTTCGGTTCTTGGGTTATCGGACGTAAATATAGCAACGTCAGCAATATCAGTTGCAACTTTCGCCATTTGTGGACGTTTCGTTTTATCACGGTCACCACCGCACCCAACGACAACATAGACTTTCCCTTCCACAAAATGACCGATTGTTTTTAACACATTTTCCAATGAGTCTGGAGTGTGTGCATAATCTACAATTACACCAAATTCCTGTCCTTCATCGACAGTTTCAAAACGTCCCGGCACACCGTTTGTTGTTTCTAAACTTGCTTTTATAATATGTAATGGTATATCAGCACACAACGCAGTAGCGGTAGCCGCCAACATGTTATAGACGCTAAATTCACCAGGAAGAGGGCTATTTATTTGTACATTCCCCTTTGGCGTCTCCATCGTAAAGGAAGAACCTTTCGCCGTTAACGAAATATCTACACCCCTAACATCAGCAACCTCCTTAATTCCATATGTTAGAACCTCATACGGGGTGCTCTTGCTAAATGTGTCGTGATAAGGATCATCTACATTTACTACAGCAAACTTTGGCCTACCAGTATAATGGTTTCCTAACTGAGAAAACAGGAGGGTTTTTGCACGTAAATAGTCTTCCATACTGCGATGGTAGTCTAGATGGTCTTGAGACAAGTTTGTGTAAACAGCTATGTCATAGTCGCTTCCGTAAACTCTCCCCATATCTAAAGCGTGAGAGGACACTTCCATAATAGCTGTAGATACATTATTATCCACCATTTCCCGGAAGCTCTTTTGTAAAAATAAAGCATCAGGAGTTGTATTTTTCACGGGAATGATTTCGTCCCCTATTTTCATTTGGATTGTTCCAATGACCCCTGTTTTCTCCTCATAATGACGAAAGATTTCATCTAGCAAATACGTCATCGTTGTTTTTCCATTTGTTCCTGTTATTCCAATTAAACGAAGGTCACGCGATGGATGGTCATAATATTGATTTGCTAAATAAGCCAATGTTTTTGTTGTATTTGACACGTAAATTACTGGAACATTAGCATGAATAGGGCGCTCTGCAACAATTGCACATGCTCCATTCTCAACGGCTTGATTTACGAAATGATGACCGTCTACTGTATAACCTTTAATACAGATGAACAAATCCCCTTCCTTCACCTGTCGGGAATCCTTTTCAATTCCATGTACAACTATATCTTCAATTGGGTTTGTTGTTTTATAAAATTTATATTTAGAGAAAAGTTGATTTAATTTCATATATATAGCCCCTTATTGCTAACATTATTTTTATTATAACAAAACAAGGGTCTGGAGACGATAAGTGTTATTCATTATTTTTCCCTAGTAATATACGCACCTTCGATCCTTGCACAACTTTTGTACCAGGCTTCGGAGATTGCTCAATAATGTATTCTCCATCACCCACTGCCTCAATTTGCAAGTTGGTCAAATATTGTTGAATTTCTTTTGTTGATAAACCAACTAAATTCGGCACCTCAACAGTTGGCTGATCCGGCCACTGATATTCTTTATCAAGCCCATCTTTACGCTCTTCTACTCCTAAAGCTCGCAAACTATCTTCCATAATCGTTCCAACGATAGGTGCTGCTACAACACCACCAAACTGGACGGTATTTTTTGGATTATCAATAGCTAAATAAACCACTAGTTCTGGGTCATCGGCGGGAGCAAATCCGATAAAAGATACAATATGGTTATTATCCATATATTGCCCATCTTCTCCTACTTTTTGAGCCGTACCTGTTTTGCCGCCGACCCGATAACCTTCAACATATGCCCCACGACCGGTCCCTTTAGCTACTACACTTTCAAGAGCATACCGAATTTGTTTAGAAGTTTCCGAAGATATGACACGACTTTTTAATGTCGGTTCTGTTTCCTCCACAACTTCACCACTCACTGGATTGACTAGTTCCTTCGCAATATACGGTTGATATAAATAACCCCCGTTAACCGCAGCTGCAACTGCCGACACTTGTTGAATTGGTGTAACGGAGACCCCTTGACCGAAAGCAGTCGTTGCCAGTTCTACAGGACCAACATTTTCAAGGTCAAATAAAATCCCTTTTCCTTCCCCATGTAGATCAATTCCCGTTTTTTCTCCAAAACCAAACTTATCAATATATGAAAACAGTTTGTTCTTCCCTAATTTTTCCCCAAGGGTTACAAAACCAGGGTTACAGGAATTTTGGACAACCTCTAGATAGCTTTGTTGCCCATGCCCCCCTTTACGCCAGCAACGTAAATGGGCTCCACCAACTTCAATCGAACCTTTATCGTAAAACTCATCTTCTTCTAAATCAACAATTCCTTCTTCTAAAGACGCTGCTAATGTTATGATCTTAAACGTTGAACCTGGTTCATATGTACTCCAAACTGGCAGGTTACGGTTATATACTTCTGCACTTACTTCCCGATAATTTGACGGGTGGAAAGTTGGGCGACTGGACATTGCCAATATCTCCCCAGTATCAGGGTCCATTGCAATGGCTAACGCTCCATCTGGATTATACTTTGATTCTGCTAAATTAAGTTCTCTTTCAATAATCGTTTGCACTCGTTCATCAATGGTTAACCTTAAATTTAACCCGTCTGTTGGAGGGTTATAATATTCAGCCATGTCTGTTAGCTTCTTTCCTTTAGCGTCTGAAAAGAATGATAGCGAACCTTTTTGTCCTTTTAATTTCTCATCATAATACAATTCCATGCCAGCTAATCCTTGGTTATCAATTCCGGTAAAACCAAGTACGTGAGATAAGTAAGATCCGTGAGGATAGTGCCGTTTTGAATCCTCAGCGATATATACCCCTGGCATATTTAATTCCTGAATCTTCGTTACTTGTTCCTCGCTAAGCTTTCGTCCTTCAGGGTGTATTCGATGTACAGAAGCTTGTTTTGTAACATTCTCATAAGCCTTTTCTACTGACATATTGAGAACAGAGGCTAGTTTTTCTGCAGTCTCTTGAGGGTTTGGAATTTGTCGAGGTACGACGACTACAGAAGGGGCTGACACGTTTTCTGCGAGCACTTCCCCATTACGATCCAATATTTTCCCCCGTTCAGGTTCCAGCGGAATATCTCTGCTCCACAATTCCTCCGCTTTATCTGCTAACATGTTTCCAATTACAAATTGAACATACCCTAATCGAATACACATAATAATAAAGAATACGAGAGCAAAGAGGAAGACAGTGACTAATCGTTTACGCACCGTTACTTGTGATACACGTTTCATGCTTCATCACCTTCAGTCTTAATAGGCTTGTATCACTATATGATGCGATATAACGAAATAGAACACTGCCTAAACATACATCCTACTCTATATCAGTGTCGTGTCCCTCTTCATCCCGACGTTCTTCAGTTTCTGGAGGGGTTAATTCCACAACAATATATTGACCTTCTTCAATACGTGAACTAGCAGGTACGTTTTGCTTTGTTACAAAGCCAGAACCAATATAGTCGGTTTTTGCATTGACTAGTTCGCCTAGCATTAACACTTCCCTTAATGACCAATTCGTCATATCCGGCATTGTCGGATTACCATTTGTTAAAACCATAACATGACTTCCAGGAAGAACTTCGGTCTCTCCTTTTGGCACCATACTTTTCACTTTATTTCCGTCACCTATAACAGTCACCTTCACATTTTTACTTAACAAATCATCTCTCACTTTATCTACCGTTTTTCCTTCATAATCTGACAATATAATAGGCGACCAATCCAATGCTGCTGATTCTTTTTCCGGAACTATATTTAAGTAATGAAGACTATTTTCCATTACCGTCCGGAAGATGTATGAAACAGGTTGAGATCCATGTTCATTTTTCTCTAAGTTCGGTTGTTTAACAGCAATGTACATCATGAGTTCCGGTTCTTCCTTTGGAGCGACCCCTAAAAATGAGAACACGTAGTTTTCATCACCGATTAGGTAACCGCCTCCTTCTGGATCAGGAATTTGAGCCGTTCCGGTTTTTCCTGCTACTGAATAGCCCTCAAGTTGATATCTTTGTCCCGTTCCAACTTCCGAAGTCACGACAGTCTCTAGTAAGTCCATAACTTCCTTGGCGGTGGAAGATGATATCGGAGTTCCTACTACTTGAGGTTCAGATTGTTGTATGACTTCTCCTGTTTCTTGTTCAACAAGTTTCGAAATAACATAGGGTTGCATCATTTTTCCGTTATTTGCAATCGCTGTAGCTGCCTTCATTATTTGCATTGGTGTCAATGTAGAACCTTGTCCAAACGCTGTCGTCACCTTTTCAATAGGCCAGTCATATAAGATTTTCCCAGTCCGTTCACCAGCGATATCAATGTTCGTTGGTTGGTCCAATTGAAAGCGGGTCAAATATTGGCGAAACATATCAGTGCCCATCTTTTCCCAAACGAGTTTCGCAAAAGCTACGTTCGATGATCGTTGTACTCCTTCATTGTAAGTGATTTCTCCCCACCCTTGACGCTTATGGTCATGTATCGCCTTCGTATTGTCCAGAATCTTATAATTACCAGACTGATATTCTTCTTCACCATCGTAGTGATCGGAATCGATGGCTGCCGCTAACGTAAAAATCTTCATCGTAGATCCTGGTTCAAAAGGATATGCGATAACATCGTTATACCAGTTTTTTAACCCTTCACGGTCATTCGGGTTGAAGCTGGGGCGATTACTCATAGCAAGCACTTCTCCAGTTTTTGGGTTCATCACAACGGCCATCATTCGTTCCGGTTCATACTGTGCTTGCACATGATCCATTGCATCTTCCAAAAAAGTTTGGATTTTCTGATCAAGGGTTAAATAAACATCCGCACCA
Source organism: Salirhabdus salicampi (assembly GCF_024259515.1). NCBI lineage: Bacteria > Bacillati > Bacillota > Bacilli > Caryophanales > Bacillaceae > Salirhabdus > Salirhabdus salicampi. The sequence goes on from NZ_JANBWE010000002.1 coordinate 228,211, forward strand.
TGTTCAGGATTTTGTACCACTTCATCTGGATTTAATAGCTTATAAGTGTAGTTATCCCGTTTAAACGTTACAAATCCGTCGGTACCTTTCAGCCACTCCTCTTGGGACTTTTCAATCCCCATAATCCCTTCATAACCGTCATCGTTTTTTTGTGTAAACCCGATGACATGAGAAGCAAATGTCCCGTTTGGATAATACCGTTTAGGTTCTTTCATAAAGTAGATTCCAGGTAAATCCAGGTTTTCAATTTGTTCACGAACATCATTTGATAAATCACGTCCGTTTGGACCAAATTCGACCTGGAACAATTCATCCTGGTTCAACTTTTGATAAATAGCCGACGACGACATATTTAAAAAAGGAGCCAGTTGCTTTGCTGTTGCCTCCAAATCGGTAACATGCAATGGCTCCATAGAATTCACAGAATATGATTCGTCAATAATAGCATACATGCGATAAGATGGTCGGTTATCTGCTAATACCATGCCAGTACGATCTAATATTTTTCCCCGTTCCGCCTCTAACGTATAGGAAGCTGATCTTTGTTTTTCAGCCCACTTTTGTAGATCGACCCCTTGTACATTCCCGGTTGCTTGAATGTAAACGAGCCGCCAAAACATAACGACAAACACGAGGATGAACAGTAACATTAGCGCAATAGCCATTACATTCGTCGTTTTTAATTTTTTCATCCTATTCACCTTAGCGTATTTTCGCTAATTCAACTTGTCCATTTTTAATGTTTAGCCCATGTTCTTTTGCAATGTTTATGATGCGGCTGGGCTCACTTAAAGCTTTAACCTCTGCTGTTAACATACCATTTCGCTCTTCTTGTTGTTGTACTTGTTTTTCTAAGTCTTGGATATCACGATTTACTGAATCTAATGTAGATGAATAAGAGACGATTAAGACAGACGCAACGACAAGAAATCCTACGAAAACTGTATACAACACTTTTTCCCCACGGGTAACCCAACGCTTCTTTTCTACTTTTACTTGAACTTGTTCCTTTTGTCTGCGCTCTTGCTGTCTACCCTCAATGTGCTCATGCTCTAACTTTCTTGCATACATTGACGCCATAATTAATTTCTCCTCTCATCTAACCGAAATTGTTCATCCCACGGTTTTATTTTCTCGACGATTCGCAGTTTTGCGGATCGTGATCTGCGATTTTCATCCAACTCTTGTTGCGAAGGTTGAATCGGTTTTCGTGACACTAATGTAAACGGTGGTGATATTTCATCCGGTAAAACCGGAATTTCTTTTGGCACCGGAGGCGGTGTTGTCCATTTCTTCATTGACTGCTTACAAATACGATCCTCTAATGAGTGAAATGTAATCACTGCAATTCGACCGCCAATAGAGGTCACTTCTGCAGCCTGATGAAGCGCGTCACGAAATACGTTTAGCTCGTCATTTACTGCAATTCGAATGGCTTGGAAGATTCGCTTTGCCGGGTGTCCACCCTTACGTCGTGCCGCAGCAGGTATCCCTTCCTTAATAATGTCAACAAGCTCATCGGTCGTTTCAATCGGTTTCTCTGCTCGGCGTTGTTCAATTTTTCTAGCCACTTGTTTCGAAAACTTTTCTTCACCATATGTAAAAAAGATTTTCACTAATTTTTCATACGGCCAATCGTTTACGAGGTCATATGCTGTAAATGATTCCGTCTGATTCATACGCATATCTAATGGTGCATTTTGCTGGTAACTAAAACCACGCTCTTTTTGATCTAGTTGTGGACTCGAAACACCTAAATCAAATAACACGCCGTCTACATCGGTAATGTTAAGCTCGGAAAGTTTTTCTTTTAATTGTCTAAAGTTCGCATGAACGAATATGCAACGATCTTCATATGCTTTTAGCCGTTCCTTCGCATGTTGTAAAGCTTGGAGGTCTTGATCAAAGGCAATTAATTTCCCGTGCTCGTTTAACCTTTTCGCAATCTCCTCCGAATGCCCTGCACCACCAAGAGTGCAATCAACATATGTACCATCCGCTTTTATCTGTAGACCTTCTATGACTTCTTCTTTTAATACACTATAGTGTTCAAACATTTTTTCACCTGCTTTTACCGTTTATATGTCAAAATCCATCATGTTCTCAGCGATTTCGGCAAAAGACTCCTCGGATTCCTCGAAATAACTTCCCCATTTCTCTTTTGACCAAAGTTCTATGCGATTGGATACACCAATCACTACACACTCTTTATCTAATTCCGCATAATGTCTAAGGGGCGATGGGATGTTTATTCTTCCCTGCTTGTCTACTTCGCATTCAACAGCACCTGAGAAGAAGAATCGGGTAAAAGCCCGGGCGTCCTTTTTTGTAAGGGGGAGTTTTTTCATTTTCTCTTCTAAAAGACGCCATTCACTCATGGGATATCCAAATATACATTTATCCAGGCCACGGGTAATGACAAACGTCTCACCTAAGTCCTCTCGAAACTTGGCAGGGACTATGATACGGCCTTTTGTATCAATATTATGTTGGAATTCCCCCATGAACATTTTTCATCGCCCCCACTTTCTGATTTCAGTTTACCACAATCCTCCACTTCCTACCACCAATTAATTCAAAATATTAGGCGAATAAAATAAACCACCTTCTTTAGAAGGTGGTTTAACTGTTGATCTTATCGGAATTATGAAGGATTTCAGCTTCAAGTAGTCTACGTGGTAATTGGTGGGGGATTATAAATAAGCTAGAAAGTGCTGCTTATGATAATCCACTTCTGCCTCACACAATTGATGAATCCATTGTTTTCCATGCTCATTCAAAAACGGAACAACATTCCATTGACGTTCTTGCAGTCCCCCTTCTGGATGTAGATAAACATCCAGCCAATCAAACTTCTCCATTGTTTGATGATGCTTCATTTCTAATGAATGCATAATTCGGTGTTCTAAATATTCTACTTCCCGAAGAAGATGGAATAAATTTTTTTCCGCCATCTGCCCTAGGTCAGACTGAATATCTTTCGCCATCTGTTTTAATGGTTGATGGGCCTTTTCAATTGCCAGTTTAACACGATCAGCTACTTCAGAAACAGGCCTGCCGGTTGTACGGGCTAAATAGGCTATGCGATCTGGTTCAATACCATTTTTCATAATTTCTTCAATTCTCAAGCCGAATTCGCTTATAATTTTCTCAGCTTTTGCATCAATTAATGTAAAGGAAAGTCGTTGTACAACAGGAGGAACTTTCATCTGCAATATTTCAAAGGCTGGTTTTAGCGCAGCCCAATAAAGAATCTCTCCTGGGCCTCCAACAAATGCGAGGACAGGTAATAATTTTTCCTGCATCAAAGGTCTCGTTACAACATTGTTACTCAAGAGTTCAGGTTTGTCTTTAGCAATTGCGACTAACTCTTCTGTTGAAAATGAACATTCTCGATTTTTGCCAGTCCATTTTCCATCTTCATCGATAAATAGTAGAACTCGTTCACCATTTAAGTGGTAAAATAAATGCCCACTATTTCGTTCAGCTTCAACGGGGATCGTATAGCCTAATTTACCATTGTCATGAATTTTTTGTTGGACACTAGAGGCAATTGCTTCTTGATGGCGAATCATCTCTATAAAATATTCACTCTCTAACTTGCGAACTCGTGGTGAATGAGAATCAAGAAGTACAATTCCCTCTCTGTCAAACAAGTGAAAAATAACATTTGCAAAGAAATCTACAAATGTTTCGCTATCTTTTAAGCAATGTAACAAATCTTCGTATAAACGATTTGTATAGGCCGTCTCCTTTAACTGTTTAAAAATGTTTCCAAGCCACCGCTCTCCTTCATCTTGGTTGATTTGCATCGATGAAACAGAAAGGTGTTGTTCCTGCTTTTGCAAAATTTTATATTTTTTCATTCGGGGCGGATGAGGTAGTGAAACATGATTAATCTCAGCAAAATCATGATCTTCGCCAGCTACCCAAAACAACGGGACAACCGGTTTGTTTAACTGCTTTTCTTTTTCTTTAGCTAAATGTAAAATTGAAACGATTTTATGAATCGTATAAAGGGGGCCTGTCAATAAACCTGCCTGTTGCCCTCCTACGATAACGACACTATCCTCGTCAAGTAAACGTTCTATATTTTCCATCGTAGAAGGCGGTGCACCCCAGCGTTCATTATCTTCTTTTAATACTTCAACAAGATTTTTTCTCTGAAAACTACGTTCTGTCAGGTCCTTATATCTTTCCATATATGTACTTTCATCATCAAGGATGTAATGAAAGTTTTGCAGCGCACTTTCTAATCCCTGTTCATAATCATGTATAAACTTGGACTTGGAAAGAGTAACAGGATTTAACCACATATAAAATTTCTCCTTTTTCGTTCCGCTATTCTATATCCTCAACCTCATTTTACAGAATCATCTCCTTTGTTTCATCTTATTTGTTTCAGGCTTTAATGCGAATGAAAATTCCATAAATGATGATGAAGAGATAGAGACCAAAAAATAAGAAAAAGGATAATCGCCAAACACCTTTCAGCGCCTTTTTCAATAAGACTTCCCCTTTTATTTTCCATTGTAACGTCGTAAATAATCCGAGTAAGGAGAGAAACACAATTAGGCTAATACTTAAGATTGATGTTTTGAACGTCATATAAAACGAAAAGTAAACAGATAAGAATATAAAGACAACTGTTACATCGATAGCCAATAAAAAAGCCTTTTCTTTTTGATTCGTACGTTTTCTTTTAACCATATAAACTACACAAAAAGCTAAAATCGGCATGGTTATAAATATTGCAATGAATCGAACGATGATGTCACTCATATAGAATTCCTTCTTTTTTCAATAGTTTTGACGGCATAATAGGCAAATGAAGTGTTTGGCATATAAGTTTGTGACTGGTTGATAATATACCCTAATATCGCATCAATTTCGGTTAAACGCCCTAACGTAATATCTTTTAGCATTGATGATTCGTTCTTTGCCGTTAGAACGGAAATTTCCTTGATTCGTTCCCACATACGGCCGTGAGGTAAGTGTAAAGCGGTACTACATTCCAGACAAATTCGCTCTGCTAATGTTTTAATATAATCATCGCTTACAACTTCCCCATTCCTCACCTGAAATAATGCAGTTAGTGGATTGATCACAGCATTGACAATTAACTTCTCTTTTAACGTACGCTCCCAATTTTGTTCATAAACAAATGGAAACGAAGAACGGTGAAGAATGTCTATCCATCTCATTAAAATCGGCTGGTGCTTTTCGTTATATACGCCGACCCTAATCTTTCCAGCTCCGGTATGTTCAACTGTATTATCACTGTGGCGTATAGCACCATGCTCGACGACTCCAACGAAGATTGGATTTTTAAATTTCCCGAATAAAGGAATATGACCCATCCCATTTTGTAAAAATAATATAGGAATATTCGAAGGAATCATTTTGAGATTATCTATAAAATTTGTTAAGTGGTATTGTTTTAGGCACACAATATATAAATCTTCACTTTGAAACGTTGTATGTGAAGATCCATACACTTTATATGTAATTCCATTTGGTAATAGCGTAACGCCATGCTGATTTAGTTCCATAGCCTGTTCTTCACGCTTTACATAACAAGTTATATCGTGTTGTTGCCGTCGTAAATAAGAAGCTAATAACAACCCAATTGCTCCGCCACCAATAACCCCAATTCGCATAACGCTGCACCACCTTTTTACCGTTATCTTTATTTTATCAAAAGATGTCGAACTACCTATAAAAAAATGATAAATTTTTTCTGATTTTAGTTAGTCATTTAATTCAGAATATTTTTATATTATAATGGAATTGAAATGTAAACGTTTAAGGGGGATGTATATGGACCAAATAAAGGTTGAACGTCTATTAATTAACTACAAAACGTTGGAAGAATTTAAATTGTTCAAGGAGTATGGAATTCAAGAATTGTCCATGTTGGAAGATTTACAGAGCAACATCATAGAAAATGACAGCGAATCCCCATTTTATGGTATTTATTATGGAAACGCTTTAGTAGCGCGCATGAGCCTATATACCATCGATAAAAAATATGATCAATATTTTGATCCTTCACAAGATTACTTGGAATTATGGAAGCTAGAGGTTTTATACAATTATCGCGGGAAAGGATTCGGGCGTAGGTTAGTGGAATTCGCAAAAAGCTTTGACCTGCCTATTAAAACAAACCCACGAATCAACTCACACGGTTTTTGGGAAAAAATGGGGTTCCAAAAGGTTCATTATGATGTAGAGCGGGACTTAGGGGAGAACCCTCTCATTTGGTTACCAGATGGGGTTAAGGAGCAAGTTACAAAATCAAAAAAACAAGGCTGATTCAATCAGCCTTGTTTTTTATTCTCAAGCATGACAATATCTTTCCAAATTCTTTCAATTTCTTCCCATGCTTTTTCGTAAATCTCTACTTTTTTCTTTAAAATCTCGTTTTCATACGTAATGTTTTTTAATTGTTCACTTACTACGTCATTGGATGTGTTCGTTACTTCATATGTTTTCTTTATGGATTGCAACAATTTAATGGCCTCATCAAAATTAAAAGGTTCCTGATTCGTATTTTGAATAGGCATTTCCTTTACACTTTCTTTCTCTTTATTTCTTCTTTCCTCTTTTGCAACTTTAATCGCTTTTTCATATTGTTTTCTTACCGTTGCATTCCAACGGAATCCGCAAGCGGCAGGAGTACGAGATAACTGTTTGGCGACATCTTCAAATGCTTCCAATTGTGTTTTTCCTTCACGTATAAAACGTAAGACTGTTTCCGCTAAAAGTATATCCTCATCTTTTGTCCATGCGTCTTGTCTATTTTGAACCATTCTATCCCTCCTACATCTTTTACTATGAATCTATGCAAGACGTAGGTGTGATAGACTATTTTTTTCCCTTTTGCTGAAAAAAGGACGCCACGGCATCAATGTGTTCAGGAGTGTCCCAAAGGGAAGAACAATTTTTCACTTCCTCTTCCATTTCCTTCCGCAATTTGAAAATATTTAAATAGTATAGTAATTGCTTCTTAAATATAATCATTTGTTTCCTAGTTTTCTTTATAAAGGAAGAAAAGATTAAGTCATAATTCCCCCACTCTCTCTCCCTAACGATATGTTGTACCCATCCCTGTTGTTGCAGAGTAACAGCCGGAAACATTTCGGATGAGGCAATCCAATAATGAGCAAAGCTAGAGTTGGTTCTACGGTATAATAATGCACCACCACCCCACCCTGGGCTGACACCTATATTCCCTTGAACATATCCGAACTCGGTCCCAGCTTTTGCAAACCGAAAGTCACATGCACTAGCAATTTCACAGCCGCCTCCTCGTGCTGAGCCATTTAGAAGAGCCACTGTAGGTACTGGAAATTCAACGATTCGCAATAATAGTGTCGAAAGTTTGTTCAATAGGTCATATGCTTCTTCATTTGTCATGTTCCCATGAAATTGACGTAAATCTCCTCCCGCAGAAAAGGATTGAACGCCAGACCCTGTTATAACAAGAAACTTCACGTTATCAGATCGGGCTAAATCCAATGCTAAGTTTAGTTCCTCACACATTTCGGTTGTAATTGCATTTCGTTTATGTGGTCGATTTAACGTAATTATACTAAACCCGCTTTCATTTCTTTCATATGTAATTGTATGAAACACCTTCCCCCACCCCCGTCTTCATTTTAAGAGAAAAAGAGGATGCCTCAATGAGACATCCTCTTTTTCTAGCTATTTATTTTTCAACAACTTGTTTTCCGTCATAATGACCACAACTTTTACATACGTGGTGGGCTTTTGTAGGCTCACCGCAGTTTGAGCATTCTACCATACCAGGTACAGAAAGTTTTTTGTGTGTACGACGTTGACGTTTAACTTTTTTAGAAGTTCTACGAAATGGTACTGCCATGTGTGACACCTCCTTCAAGTGATGACAACAAAAAGAGTTAAGCAAGACTTAAGAATCTTTTTTTTCATCAAAAAATTGTTCCAACTTTGCTAATCTTGGATCAACTTTTTGGCTCTTTTCCTTTTGATCCTCTACAAATTCCCAGCCCTTACCTTGTTCTTTTGGCATATCACCATTGAGAACATCATTAGCGTAAACTTGTAAAGGGATTTCCAATATAATATTTTCCTTAATATAAGGGGTTAAGTCAAGCACTTCTCCAACAACTTGATGAATTTCTTCATCTTCTTCATAAGGAGAAGTAGAGAAATGTTCTTCTGCTTTGATTTCGAAAGAATAATCCACATCCTTTAACGTACGTGCACATGGTAAAATCATGTTGCCATCAATAGTAAAGTTGGCAATGATATGATCACCTCGGGAATGAAACTCCCCTTCTACATGTACCGGAGGGATTCTTCGAATATCATTGTTCATGTCTTGTAATTCTTTTACTTCTACATCTCCTTCAAATGGAAATGGAGATTGACTTTTAATTTGTCTTATTGGAAACTTCATATCGCTTTTCACCTCAGGGCAACAAAAGTAATTTTAAAAGGAAATGAAAGTTTTGTCAATATTTTTTCTTAACACTATTATGTTGCTTAATACAATTATTATGTCCAATTCGAAAAATGAAAACGACATTGCCAATATACTTGACTTTTATTCCCAATTCCGTCTCAATAAAGGTAGACTTTATTAAGGGGGGAAAACAATGAACGGGTGCGGTGTTATTGTAGAATATAACCCTTTTCATAATGGACACCTTTACCATTTGCAATCTTCTTTAAAAGAATCGAAAAAAGATTGTCTCATCGCAGTTATGAGCGGAAATTTTCTCCAACGTGGTGAACCTGCCATTATTGACAAATGGAATCGGGCAGAAGCCGCTCTGAAATCTGGTGTAGACATTGTTGTTGAATTACCTTACGTGTTCGCTGTACAACATGCGGACTTATTTGCAAAAGGAGCCATCCTCACACTTGAGGCATTACAAACCGATGTCGTCTGTTTCGGTAGTGAACAAGGGGTGATTACACCATTTATAGCTGCCTACGAGCAATATGAGGCACAGAAACATCATTTTCAGGAACAAGTTCAAAAGGGGTTAACCTACGGTCTTTCCTTCCCCGAGTCTTCACGTCAAGCGTATGAAACAATTGGTCTAACAAATGAAGCTATTGACCTTACCCAACCGAATAATATTCTCGGTTTCAGCTATGTAAAAGCTATCTATGACTATAACACGAATATCAAGCCGAAAACAATTAAACGAACAAAAAGTGGATATCACGATGAAGTCATTGAACATGACATTGCAAGTGCTACAAGCATTCGAAAAGAGTTATTAAGCGAGCAACTAATTACGAACGTTGTACGTAAAACGATACCAACAGAAACTGAAGAAGCATTAAGCAAATATAAAGACATGACTCATTTATGGCATGATTGGGAAGCTTATTTTCCGTTTTTACAATACAAAGTCCATACCGCTTCCTTACAGGAGCTTGCTGACATACACGGCATGGACGAGGGCCTGCAGTATCGCTTGAAGAAAACAGTTGGTCAAGTTACTTCGTTCCATAATTGGATGAAGAAGCTAAAAACAAGACGATATACGTGGACGAGATTACAACGTATTTTCGTCCATCTGTTGACGAATACGAAAAAATCTGAAATACAATCAATCCAAATCGATAAACAAGCTCCGTACATAAGGGTTCTCGGAATGAATAAAAAGGGCAGGGAATATATAAATGAACGTAAAAAGTCCATCAATATTCCCATTTTCACACCCCTACAAGGAGCACATCATCCATACATAGACATTGAGGAAAGGGCCATTGACAGTTACTATTTACCAATTAAACCGAGCGTTCGTCAAACGTTAAAACAAAGGGATATTGGCCCACCTATTTTGAAAAACGAGACCCCTTCTTCTCAATAGAAAAAGGGGTTTTATATTGATGTTATTGAAGTTCATTTAAAAATTGTAGAGCATCCTCGAAGTGGTCAACAGGAATTACTTTCATATCTGTACCTATTTCTTGGGCTACTCTCCGTGCTACTTCATAATTAGAGTTTTCTTGACCTCCTTCATTCGGTGCGAAGAAAACATCGATCTCATCATAGTGTGCAGCTACAATTTTTTTATCAATACCTCCAATTCGACCTACAGTACCGTCATATCCAATTTCCCCAGTACCTGCGATTTTATATCCTCTTGTTATATCTTCCTCTGTTAGTTGATCGTAAATTTCCAAAGCAAACATCAGCCCAGCACTTGGCCCACCTATTTTTCCACTATCAAAATCAATTGGAGGTTCAACATTAACATTTCGGTCTGTAACGAGTGAGATGCCGATCCCTACCTTGTCAGGGGCGTGGGGAAACGGAGCTACAGCCACTTCTCCTACCTGTTCTTCATCATCTCGAATAAATGTAATTTGAACAGTTTCTCCATCACCTTTTCCAGAAACATAATCAATCATATCTGATGCTTGTTCAATTCTCCGATTATCGACCTCGATGATACGATCTCCCATTTTTAATATGTCATTTGCCGGCATTTCATCCATCACGCTTAATACGTATACACCATTATACTCAATGTCTACCGTTTTGCCGGCAGCTTCATAAGCTACAATTTTTGCAGCTTGTTGTGAGCTTTCCATGTAGTGGAGCTGTGTTTCCAAATATTCTTTTTGGCTCATCCCTTCAGGCCTTACTTCGTCAATCGGATATATATGATAATATCGTTTGAATTTAGCCCATAAATAATAAAGCGGGGTAGCTTGGCCGCCCCTAACTGTAACGAGGTGCATGTCTCCTTGGCTGCTATTTCCATTATCAACCTGTACTACATCATCTAGTGCTGCAGTATCACCAGGTTGGTATACATAAAACGGGAGCCGGTAATTTGTGACGATGAATACGAGAGCTAAAATAGTTAGTGTTAATGCTATGGACCTTATCCGATTTTTCATGTTATTTCTCCTTCCATTTTTCAATCACATCAATTACATGTTTGATATGAGCAGTTGCTACTTTTTCACCTTCCTCAATAATCGATTCTACGTACGAAAAATCATTCAAACTATGATGAGACACCTTCGGTTTTAGAACAATGTTTGCATTCACTTCTCTCATTTTTACAATTTGGTGTTGCATAATATCAATACTCTGCAATATAACATCATAAATCGAATTTATCTCTTCTTTCGGCGTAAATTGTGAACAATCGACTGCGATAACGATATCTGCTCCCATATCCCGTACAACTGATACAGGTACACGGTCAATCACACCTCCATCAACTAAAAGGTGCTTCTCCATTTTTTCAGGAACAAATATGCCTGGAATTCCAATGCTAGCTCTTACGGCACTAGCCGCATCTCCCTTTTGAAATACTACCTTTTTCCCAGTATTTAAATTAGCAGCTACGATTGCAACGGGGATGTGGAATTCTTCTAATTTCTTTCCATATGTAAACAATTGTATGTATTCTTTTAGTCGATCCCCTTGGATAAATCCCATTCTTGGGACCGTTACATCAAGAAAAAACTTCCGCTTGAAGGTTTTCGCAAGGGTATATAACTGATCGACTGTTTGCCCTGCTCCATAAAAAGCCCCAATAAGAGCCCCCATACTTGTACCTGCAATATAGTCGATAGATATATTATGTTCCGTTAAAACTTTTAATACACCAAGGTGTGAAAATCCCCTAGCCCCTCCAGATCCTAGTGCTAAGCCAACTTTAGGCCGATCCATACAATAACTCCTTTTTGTTTTTTTAACATGATATGCATATCAAAAACATTCATGAGCGTATATTGTATGGAGGTGCCTGTACAATCCGAAAAGTATATCCTCATTCTACTATGGAAAAAACGTGGCGTACAGAAGGAAGACGTCTACAGGGGGGAACATTATGAATGAAAAGTAAATTAAAATCACTAGTACTTGCAGCAGCAGCTTCATTTGTCGCTTTCTCAATCATTAAATTTCCAGATCAGTCATTAGAAGCGTCACTTAGGGGCTTAACATTATGGTGGGAGATTGTTTTCCCCTCACTTCTTCCATTTTTCATTACATCTGAGTTATTAATTGCTTTCGGTGTTGTGAAATTTTTTGGAATTTTATGCGAACCAATTATGCGACCACTTTTTAATGTTCCAGGTGCCGGAAGCTTTGTGTGGGCCATGGGTATGGCTAGTGGTTATCCATCAGGAGCGAAATTAACAGCACGATTACGACAGGAACGTCAATTGTCAAGAATAGAGGCTGAACGTCTTGTCGCGTTTACTAATGCATCAAACCCTTTATTTATTTTCGGTGCTATATCCGTGGGTTTCTTTCACGATCCACAACTTGGTGTATTATTAGCTACATGTCATTATGTTGGGAATTTTCTCGTTGGCATAACAATGCGATTTCATGGAAAAAATCATCCACTTTCTTATCGGCGAAAAGACCGTTTTTCCTTTAAAAGGGCATTTTATGCCTTACACGAAACGAGAATCCGAGATGGTCGCCCCTTTGGTAAAGTATTCGGGGATTCGGTCATAACATCTATACAAACATTACTGATGATTGGCGGATTTATCATCATATTCTCTGTCTTAAATAAACTACTTTTTTTAGTGGGGATAACCCCTTTTATTGCTACTTTTTTTCAATATATTCTGTCCATGTTAGGTTTTTCGGCCGATCTGTCTATTCCGTTTATTTCCGGTCTCTTTGAAATTACTCTTGGGGCACAGATGATTGCTCAAACCGAACAGTCTACACTATTACAACAAGTAATTATCGTTTGTTTCATTCTTGCATTCAACGGTTTTTCCGTACAAGCACAAGTCGCTAGTATTCTTTCAGAAACGGACATCCGTTTTGCACCGTACTTTTTTGCCCGTATACTACACGGAATTTACGCGAGCCTTTTAGCTTTAATATTATTCCAGCCGTTATACTCAACAATAAAAACCGAAAATGTTTACGACCTACCTGTAAGTGCAACACCAACAACTAATGTGCAATGGGAAAACATTTTACACTTCCTGCACCAATTCGGTCCCGTATTCACGATGTGTTCTTTGATGATTGGAATGTTCATATTATTAAATCGCACATTTTTGTCAAAATAAAAAAAGCCGTTATCGCAAGTTTAAACTTGCGAACGGCTTACATTTGTTCGATTATTTTAGAAACGTTATAATAAATGGTATCTTATATCTCTCTCCCCCATATGTCTTAATTGCCGCAATAATCATAAAGATAAAGGCAGCAATACCAAGTACCCACGCTAATACAAAACCAATAATAATTACCATAAGGACAGTACTAATGAGGAAATATATAAAATACGAAATGACAAAGTTAAAATATTGCTTTCCATGAAAATCGATAAATTCTGACTCATCTTTTTTCAATAACCAGACAATTAAAGGGCCAATAATAGTCGTAAAAAAACTTAATACGTAAATTAACATCGCAAATAACTTTTCATCTTTTTTCAACTAAACACCCCTTCCGAAATATACATTTATTGTAAATGCTACGCGTTTTTAGCAAAAACATTCATTTATTTCAGTAATTTTTTAAGAGGAATGAAATTTTTTTATAAGAGCTTCTTCTACGACTTCCGGCACTAAGTCTGATACATTTCCCTTATGTTTCGCTACCTCTTTCACAATACTGGAGCTTAAAAAGGAATATTGATTATTCGTCATAATGAAAAAGGTTTCGATATTCTCGTTAAGTTTTCGATTCATAGATGTAATTTGCATTTCATATTCAAAATCACTGACTGCTCGTAGTCCCCGAATAACAGCCTTCGCATTTTTCTGTTGGGCATAGTCCATAAGTAATCCATCACATGAATCTACCGAAACATTTCCCATTTCCTTTGTAACCTCTTCTAATAAGTGTACCCTTTCTTCTACATGAAAAAGAGGAGACTTTGCCTGGTTATTAAAAACAGCCACAATGACGTGATCAAACACCTTTGAGGCCCTGCGAATAATATCAATATGACCGTATGTAACCGGATCAAAACTTCCTGGGCAAATAGCCGTACCTGTCATGTTTTTAACTCCTTTCTAGTTTGAATGACGATATAAACTAACAGAAATAAGTGAGCCATAAGTTTCTTGCTTAAATCTTTCTAGTTTGCCAAACTTGCTTGGTAATGTTTCCTCAATCATATGTTCGCAAATGACTATACTTTCCTCATGAAGGAAGTGATATTCTTCAATCTTTGCAAGTAATTCATGGAAGGAGATCTTGCCATATGGAGGATCTAAAAATATCCAGTCAAATATAAGCCCTCTCTTTGAAGCCGCTTTCAGAGCGCGAAAGGCCTCTGCCCGATACACTTCTGTTTGTTCTTCTAAGTTCAAGGTTTTAATATTTTCATGGATCACTTGGATTGCCTTCGGATGTTTATCTACAAAAATCATTCGATCGGCACCACGACTTAATACTTCAATGCCAAGACCACCACTACCAGCAAATAAATCAAGCCCTATACCTCCATTAAAGTAAGGACCAATTATTTGAAATAACGCTTCTTTCACTTTATCTGTCGTAGGTCTTGTGTTTTTTCCTGGTAATGACTTTAGCCTTCTTCCTTTATACTTACCTGAGATAACTCTCATATCCTTTTACTCCCCACTCCATCTATTCGACCTTTATCCTACCATAAATCGATAAAAAAAGTAAAAATGATGAATAGCAAGATTTTCATTGGACATAATGTAAATGAGAACGGTTTAACACACTCGTTCTCACGGAGAAGGCTTACGTTTCCCCATAAGTTCTTCCTCCGGTTTCTCCTCTCCCTTTTTTGATTCTCTTTGTTTACATAGTAAGCAAAGGGGGCCTGCGGAATGATTCTGCAGGCATTTTTTTTTGACCTCTAAACCTTTTCCTGTTTTCGAGTTCACAAAATGTAAAATCCGTGCTACATTTAACATAATTCTGTAATTGTTAGAGGAAATACAAGAGGTGATACATATGATACAACGCTTTATTGAACTAGGAGAGGGATATTCAGATATTTATGAGTTGTTAACAATCGGACAAAAAATGTCGGAACGTGTTGAACATGTCATTGCGTTCCATTCTGAGGATAAATTCAAGAGAAAAGCTTCTGTAGCCCTTGTAATGACACAAACCGACCCAGGTAATTTTCAGCCTATTTATATTTGTACAGAAGGATTGCCACATCCAGATGAACATAATAGTCAACGTTATAAGTTGGTTGAAAGCCTGGCAAATACTTTACAAAAACCATTCATTACACTTTCTGTTCAACCATCTAATGCTTTTGGTGAAAAGGAACTGTACTTTCAACATTTAATTAGTATTTTACGAATGAATCATATAATTAAGCCGCTATCGTAATGAAAAAAGCACATGCTTCCATCGCATGTGCCTTTTTAAAACTCATATTTATAATCATATTCTTTCGCTTTATCTGGCTTAGAGTTTTCGTATTCTGTCTTTATAAACGGTTTATAAGACTTTTCCACTTTCGCAACGAAGGGAATTTGTTGAAGTGATTCACAAACATCGTCAATTTCGTCTTGATCTACATACAATACTACATACTTCAATTTTTTTGAGGCATAAATTACATGCCCATAGCGTCTAATTTTACGTAAATGTTTCATGTTTTTTAAACGGACTACAAGTCCTTGTCTCTTCGTCCACATATCCGATCCCCATTTATATTTTTTTTAAGTGTAGCAAACATTTTGAAACACATCAATTTTTTTAAAAAGAGAGGTGTGCCATTCTATGAATACGATGGAAGAAGTGTGGAATATTTTTTTGCAAACCTTAAGGAATAACAATGAAATCTGTTCGGTTGAGCGAAAGATGTATGTAGGTCAATACTTCGTTTATATCACTTGTAATTCCTCATTATCCATTCAACAACTTAATGAATCTATACAACAAGCAGCTGCTAAAGCTATGAAAGGAAAACGCCTCACACTTTCGATACGCTATGTTCGAAAGCATAAGGCGTTTCATATATATACAGTGCGCTTTTTCGTTCCCCTACGTAAAATGTTTTGTTGTGGAAACTTATGCCATGATTGTATTCGTTTTAACGAAAATTAAGAAGCACATCCACATGATCCGCCACTTCCACAACCACAACCTGAATCTGTAAATACAGCACCGTCTCGAGGTACTTTAATATATGGACTAACAGATTTTCCTATGATACTACTCACGTCGTCTAATAGTGCTTGTAGTTCTGTTTCAGCACGTTTGAATGTAGCAACTGAATCATCCATATCCATTTCCCGCTTCTTTAAACGTACTTCTTTCATAATGTTGCTATAATCAGGATGATAACGACCAAATCGTTGTACATCCTCATAATGGTCTTTTATTCGCTGAAAGGCAGCAATTTTCCTCTGCGCTTCTTTATCCTCATGAAGTCGTTGTTTTGCTTCCTGAAAATTTTTCATTTCTTCTGATTGTATAATCATTTGGCTAATATGTTCTGCATTGTCCAAAATATCAACAATTTCAAGTGTAGCTAACAATGGAAATCCACCTCCAATACCATCATAACAGATGGACCCAAAGAAAGAAAATGGATTTTATTTATTCCGTTCTTTCATCGCTTCTGTCATCGATAATAACATATGGAGCATTGACACTTGCTGATTTATTTTGCCTACCTTTTGAGAAATCGTTTTCCCATAAAACGGTTTAGCTGCCTTATCTAAGTGTTGTATTTGCTCAGGATCACGTGTTAAGATTCGATACCAGTAAGGGTTCATACGTACAAAATGTAATAAATCAGGACGGCTAATTAAAAATTGAAATACTTTTGGTTGCACACCATTCACCTCTTAAATTAATCTTTCCCGAAAAAAAATGGATTTTTCTTCTCCGGCCGTGGATGTTGTTGAAAAGGGTGATTGTTCTTATGACTTTGGAATTGCTCAATGATAGTCTGAACATTGGAAATGGTACCGTTTAATTGTGATAACTGTTTCTGTAACTCATCCATATCTAGATCTTGAATATATTTTGTAATCTTTTTTAACAGTTCTTGGTTACCTTTTTGCTCTTCCTCTTCTACTTGTTCTTCTTTATCCTCTTTAAACTGATCCCAATACTCATCCCCTTCACCATACAAAGTCCATTTTTCATAGTAGGTTTGCCAATCTTCTTTTCCGTTTCGGACATGATCAATCAATTTCGGGTGCTGTTGTACGAACTTTTTAAATGCTTCCACTTTCGGGTGAAGTTTCATATACTACACCTCACTTTTTTCTCACAATGTACTACGGTAGCATATGCCCTACAAAAGACTAACGTTCTTATTTATTGAAATATTTGTGTGTAAAATAATGTGTTATATAATGACCTGTCTCTCAGGAATCGTTTATTTACAAATAAAATAAACCGCCCATTGGTGGGCGGTTTATCCTTAGTGCATGCCAGGGCGTGTTTCAGAGATTTCTTCTAGCGCTTCTCCTGCTGCTTCGTCTGACTGTTCATCAAGTGATAAATCACCGAGGGAAACAATTCCGACTAATTTCCCGTTATCGACAACCGGTAGACGACGAATTTTCTTCTCGGCCATAATTTCAGTAGCTTCCTGAGTAGTCGTGTCAGGGGAAACAGAATATAATTGGTCACTCATAACCTCTTGTATACTAGTAGAGCCCGACTTTTTATCCGCATAACCACGTATCACTAAGTCACGGTCGGTTACCATACCAATTAAATGTGCCTCACGGTCACATATCGGCACTGCTCCAACATCGCGATTTTTCATGATAACAGCTGCTTCATAAATATTATCTTCAGTTGTACATACGTCTACATCTGTTGTCATAATATCACGTACAGATTTCATCTTCATCCCTCCTGTGTTGTTTGCGGAAACATTGTTTCCTCTTTTTTTATTGTGTCCATTTTGTTACACATTTTTCTTAAATAACGGGATTTATAATGAAGGAATTGATTATTGTTTCATTTCATACTATTATGGTGTTATATGACAAGAAATCTTTGTGGGGTGAAAATACATGAGAATTGAAGAAACAGGAATAGACGGAGTTACGATTGACCTCAAACCATTAGACTTTTTAATGGAAAAAGCTGGTTTCGTCCGCACAGCTGCATGGGATTATGAGCGTGTTACATACGATTACAAAATTGATACACCGAAAACAAATGAAACCATTTACATCCGTGTTCAAGGCTATGCTGTTGAAGGGGAAGTAGATAGCGGAAGCGCTGTTATTACGCTCCTTACACCACTATTAGGAAGACATTACTATCCACATGGCATTGAATATGGTGAAGAGGAAGGTTTTTCCACTCACGTGTTAGACAAGACGAAACGAGTACTGGAGCAAGTAGCTGAGTCTCTAAAAGAATTTCGAACAAATAAGTAATGTTAAAGGCTGTTGAGTAAAATTCGACAGCCTTTTTTATATTAAGCTTAAACCTGTTCAAACGTATCAAATCATGCTATATTTTTTATAGATGTTTGTGCAGGGAAAGGAGATACATAACGAATTGTTTAAACTAACGAAATCCCAATTGACAAAGATACTTTTATTCATATTAGCCATTTTAATAATATTATTTATTTTACCGATTTCGATCCCATTAATTTTAGCTTTATTTACAGCTTTAGTGTTAAACCCTGTTGTAAAATTGCTGGTTCATAAAGTGCCAATAAATCGGAAAATAAGTGTTATGGTTGTTTTTATCCTATTTTTAATCATTATGAGTACCATCGGATTTTACTTAACAACAAAGGCGGTTTCCCAACTTGTTAAGTTAACTGAAAATGCACCTCATTACATAAACCAAGTTAGTTTACTCGTTAATGATTGGCAAGAGGATATCAATAATTTTGCAGAAGACTTACCGACTGAAGTCGTGACCGAGTTTACGACAACGATTGACCAAAATTTAAGTGCAATGAAAACGAAGCTTTCCTCAAATGTAACGATAGAAAATTTGGCAAGTATCGTTGCAAAAATCCCGGAATACATCGTAAGTATTCTAGTCTATTTAATTGCATTATTTTTATTCATGTTAGAAATACCAAGACTAAAAGAAAAAATTTATTCGGTCATGACGGAACAAACAGCGCAAAAATTTAGCTTTATGACATCTCGATTATCCTATGTGATCTTTGGCTTTTTTAAAGCACAATTACTTGTAAGTATATTTATTTTTGCCGTCAGTCTAATTGGTCTCTTATATATTGCACCTGACGTAGCAATTATTATGTCGCTGATCATTTGGGTTATAGACTTTATTCCGATTATAGGGTCAATTGTTGTTTTAGGTCCTTGGGCACTATATATGTTTTTAGCTAGTGATCCGATAACCGGCTCTAAGCTTGCCATTTTGGCAGTCATCTTATTAGCAATTCGACGGACTGTTGAACCGAAAGTTATGGGAAGACATATCGGGTTATCTCCGCTAGCCACGCTCATTGCAATGTATTTAGGCTTACAATTACTTGGTGTGTTTGGGTTTTTCTTAGGACCTATTTTCGTTATCATCTTCAACTCTGCACGAGAAGCCGGTATTATTAAATTAAACGTTAAAATATAACATAAAACTGCACATCCTAAGTGGATGTGCAGTTTCTTATTTCAGCGCATTTTTGATAAAACACGATGTCATCTTCAATTTTCGTTTGTACATAATCGTTATGTTCTAACACTTTTTGAGATGCTTGATTACGAATATCACATTGGGCAAATATCACGCATACATCTGTTTGACCTAAAGCCCATTTCGTCAGACTTCCAACTGCCTCAGTAGCATACCCAAGCTTCCGATGCTCCGGGTTTATATAATACCCAATTTCAACTGCACCACGAACCGGTACACCTTTAAACCCAATATCACCAATAACGTCACGTTTTGGATTCCAGATCACCCATGGACCGAATCCCAATATTGTTTTATCATACTTAAAATGTTCTATATATAATGGGAGCAACGCCCTTAAACCATGGTGGGGCCATGAATTGTGGAAAGCTGCTTTTTGTTTCTGGAAAAATAACTCCTTGTTTCGAATCAACGTATTGGCGTCCTCTAGCGATAGAGCTTGTATTTCCATGCGATCGGTTGTAATCCTCATAAAAAATCCCCCATTAAAAGCCGAAGATCGCTTTTAACATGCTTGTTGTTTCTCCTCCATCATACAGTACGTATAAAAGCAAATAAACAACTACACCTGTAGAAGCGGTGAAAAACCATATAATACTTGTAACAGGACCAATTTTTTCATGTTTCGTAATGTTACGTTTAAATGCTAATGTTAACGTAACAATACCGAACACTGCCCCAACTGTTGCAAGTATAATATGAAAAATTAAGAAAATCGTATAATAAATTTTGATATCATCAGGACCACCAAATGACGTATTCCCTAAAAGTACTGTTCTGGACGCATATATAATAAAGAATAAAATCGCTAAAATGGCCGCGGTAATCATCGCTTTTTTATGTGCTTTTTTTCGTTTTTTTATAATGAAAGCCCAGCCTATTGCAACAAATATTGCACTAAGAACAATAAATAGTGTACTTAAAGTTGGTAGTAAATGCATAAGTTAATCTCCTCTCATTTCGTTGTTACGTGTTTGGAATTGGGTCTATACCTCGATTTTCACTGTGAAACCAAGAATAGAACACTTTCGCTAATATACCGCCATAAATAAATTCTTGAAGTACCTTCATAATAATGCCCCCAGCCTGTTGGTCATGTAGTGTAGTAATATCCGAAAATAGTTCAGGACCACTTAGAGTTATCCCTTGTAACACATCAACAGGTACACATAAACTTAAAGCATTAATCCATGCTTGAGCGTCAGAGTAGGTGGCGTAAAGTGGCATCGAAGAAAACATAATTAAACCGCATGCAGGTGTAATCAAAACACCATTACCAAAAATATACAATATTTTAAACAACGGTTTCATTGTTTGTTGTTCCTTAATTGGCGTAAATAGGGGCCACCACATACAAAAGGCAGCAAAGAGTAAAATGATCGAAAAGATAGCATGTACAATTTCATGACTCTTCGAGTAATCTAATATTGCTGGAATATGATATATAGAAAACAGTCCGTTAAACACGAGTACTGCAATTAATGGCTTAGTAAATAATCGTAAAATAGCTGATAACCCTTTTATTCGAAATACCTTTTGCCATACCCAAGTTGGAATACCACGAATAATTAAGATTGGAAATACTAAATAATAAAAGGCCATTTGAATCATGTGGGCCATTAATAATATATGAGACATTAAATCAATCGGAGATCCTTTCATCACATATAAGAGGAAAAGTCCAAAGTAGAACGACACTTGTTGCTTTACTGTTGGTTTTTCCACATTCCCTCCGAACTTTTGACGTAGAGGACCTGTGATTAAGTAATAAGCAATGGCTATAAATAGAACATATAATAAAAAGTACGGACTCCATAATGCCCGGAAACCGAAGATTTGTAATTTTGACCACATCATTGTCAACTCCAATTAAATGCTTTTTTCTCCCCTATTATAACTGATTTTATATGACAACTCTAAGTATTCCACCATCGTTCCCAAAATTGTCAAAAAACAAACAAAAAAACCGGAGCTTCCTGCTCCGGTTTATCATTATAACCATACAATTGTCGTTAAGGCTAAAATGGTTAACACTGCTGCAAATACTCCTGAGTATATCATTAAAGCTGGCAATTCATGACCTCTGTCCTTCATGTGCATGAAGTAATAAAGCTGGAACATCACCTGTACTGCAGCTAACACGATTATGATCGGTATTACGAACGTTTTACTATAATCCCCCATTACTAATCCGAAAGCAATGATAGTAAAAACGATCATTAATGCGAATGAGATGTTGTGATACTTTAACTCTTCCCGATGTTTGTTTTTATAAAATTCAGCCTGTTGTGTGGAATTGGTGTTCTTTTCCATTAATTACCCCACCTTCCCCATCAAATAAACAACCGTAAAGATGAATACCCAAACAACGTCAATAAAGTGCCAATATAAGCTTGCTACATAAAACTTCGGTGCGTTGTAGAGATTCAATCCGCGTTTATAGTTTCGAACAATTAATGTCATGATCCATAATAGACCAAACAATACGTGGGCACCGTGGAATCCTACTAATGAATAGAATGCAGATCCAAATGCGTGTGCCGTAAATGTATGATGATATTCATGAGCGTAATGATAGAACTCATAAACTTCTAGACCTAAGAAGGTTGCACCTAATGCAACTGTGATTAGGAGCCAGAATACCATCTTTTTAAAGTTATTGTTTTTCATGTGGTACATCGCATATACACTTGTTAAGGAACTTGACAAAAGGATTACTGTCATCAAGAAAACTAATCCTAAGCCAAACAATTCCTGGGTAGTATACCCATCTTGATTACCGAAAGAATTCTTCAGTGCTAAGTATGTTCCGAATAAGGTTGCAAAAAGTACAGTCTCGCCGCCTAAGAAAAACCAAAAACCTAAAAATTTATTTTTCCCTTCAAGGGTGGCTTTTTCGGGTTCTTGTGGTAATTCACCAGACTTTAGTACATCTTCATGTGCTCCCATTAGTCCCTCGCCCCCTCTTCTTCTAAATCTTCTTTATGAATGTGATAACCTACATCATCAACTAAAGAACGAGCTGCCATAGCACCGAGAGTAATAAGTAATCCTACAGCAATGGCAATATATCCACCTATTTCAGTGTCTACTCGATATATTACTCCAAATCCGGCGATAAATAAACCGAGTGAAATAATAAATGGTAGAATGGACCCGTTTGGCATATGGATATCGTCAACAGGCTCGGATGGAATAATTTTCCCGTTACCTTGCATCTTCTCAACCCATAACGGATCTTGACCACGAACTAGAGGTGTTTGTTTAAAGTTATACTCTGGCGTTGGTGAAGGAATCGCCCATTCTAGTGTACGACCATCCCATGGGTCACCATTCGTAATTTTTTCACCTTTTGTATGTGTTCTAATGATGTTATAGAAGAACAAGATAGAACCGATCGCCATAAAGATCGCACCAAATGTACTTATAATATTTCCAATTTCTAACCCTTGATCAGGTAGGAATTTCCAATATCTACGTGGCATTCCCATTAAACCAAGGAAGTGCTGAATAAAGAATGTTAGATGGAAACCAATAAAGAACAACCAGAATGTCCACTTGCCCAGTTTTTCATCTAAAATTCTACCAAACATACGTGGCCACCAATAATGTAGCCCAGCAAAGATTCCAAATACTACTCCACCCACAATGACATAGTGGAAGTGGGCAACTACGAAATAAGAATCGTGGTACTGATAGTCTGCTGCTGCTGACGCCAGCATAACACCTGTAATACCACCTAACGTAAATGTAGGAATGAATGCCACTGACCATAACATAGCAGTCGTCATCCTTATACTTCCACCCCACATCGTTAACAACCAGTTAAAGATTTTAATACCAGTAGGTACTGCAATGGCCATCGTAGCGATAGCGAAAATTGAGTTTGCGATTGGTCCCATACCTACAGTAAACATGTGGTGGGCCCATACCATAAACCCTAAAAACGCAATTAATACGGTAGCAAATACCATTGATGAATATCCGAATAAACGTTTCTTCGAGAACGTTGTTAAAATATCACTAAAGATACCAAAGGCCGGTAGAATTAGGATATACACCTCGGGGTGTCCAAATATCCAAAAGATGTGTTCCCAAATCACTTCGTTCCCACCAAAATCTGATAAGAAGAACTTACCGCCAAACAGTCGGTCAAATGTTAAGAAGAATAAACCGATTGTTAGTGCTGGGAAAGCAAAAAGAATAAGTACACTTGCCACGAATGTTGTCCATGTAAACAGTGGCATACGCATATATGTCATACCCGGTGCACGCATATTAATGATGGTAACCATAAAGTTAATACCTGCCATTAACGTACCAAAACCGGAAATCTGTAATCCTAGTGCATAAAAGTCAACACCATGTCCAGGTGATAATACGGATAATGGAGCATAAGCAGTCCAACCTGCGTCAGGTGCTCCTCCTAGGAACCATGCACAATTAAGTAAAATTCCTCCAAATACAAATAACCATAAACCTAATGCGTTTACAAATGGAAACGCTACGTCACGAGCACCAATTTGTAACGGTACTACTGCGTTCATTAGTGCAAACAACAACGGCATAGCCGCTAAGAAAATCATTGTTGTTCCGTGCATTGTTAAAATTTCATTGTAGAATTGTGCACTGACAAAATTATTGTCAGGTGCGATTAGCTGGATACGAATGAGCATAGCTTCTAATCCACCTAATAGGAAGAAAAACCCTCCACCTATTAGATATAAAATGGCAATTTTTTTATGGTCAACTGTTGTTAAGTAGTCCCATAAAACGGCGCCGAAGCCACGCTTTTGAGCTGTAGCTTTACTCACGCTAAGAACCTCCCTTAAACAATGATAACCTTTCGAACAAATTGTTCAGAAGATTATTCTTCTGTATTATTTTCGCTTTCTTCTTCATTTTCTGTATCATCTGTTTCTTCTTCGGTTTCTTCAGTATCTTCTGTTTCAGTTGTATCTTCTTCTTTATCTTTCGCTTTCAAGTACACCCCATCTTCTGCAGATTCTGGGCCGATATCACTTGGTTTTAGCGTCATTAAGTATTCAGCAATCTTTTCTGCCTCTTCATAACTTGGCATTGGATAATTGTTCGTCATACGGTTACCCGGTTTGAACTTTTCAGGATTTAAAATCCATTCAATTAAGTTCTCCTCGTTGTACTCAATTACACCCGCAATTGTAGTACGTTGACCAAAGTTGGTAACATTTGGACCAACCGCTGATGGAGATGAACCTATCGCATGACATGCAATACAGCTATTTTCTTCAAACAACTCTTTACCTTCAGCTGCTGTAGGACTAAGTGTATCTTCATCTGCTGCAACATTGACATTTTGCATATCTTCTACCCATTGATCAAATTCTCCAGGACTTACTGCAATTACTTTAAAGTCCATAATGGAGTGTGAAGGTCCACATAATTCTGCACATTTCCCCCAGTAAATACCTTCCTGGTATGCATGAAGGAACATTTCGTTATCACCGGCTCCTGGATTCGTATCCATCTTACCAGAAATAGATGGCACCCAGAACGAGTGAATTACGTCGTTTGATTTCATTGTTAGATATACACGTTGATCAGTAGGAATATATAAATCCTGACTAGTCTGAATATCTAAATTTTGATAATTGAAATGCCACCAATACTGGTTCCCTGTTACCTCAATCCATAGTGCATCTTCATCTACATTTCCTTCTTCGGTAGTAGGGGTTGTATCGGATAGCGCAAATGTGTACTGTACGGTTGGTACAGCAAGAATAAGTAATAAAATAATTGGAATAACAGTCCATAACGTTTCCAACAAGTGACTTCCCTCAGTTTGTTTCGGAATGAAGTCCTCTTGTCCTTTCTTTTGACGGAAACGGACTAAAACTATGGTATAAATAACCATTACAACAACGAAGACGAAGACCATAATTCCGATACTTAATAGCATTAAGTCGTAAATCATTTCTGATCCTTCACCTTTCGGTTGCAAGGCGCTTAAGTATGGCTTTCCACACCCTGAGAGCAGCAATGCTAAACCACTTACTAAAAATAGAGCGCGAAAACGTCCCATCCATCCTTTCATTGGGTTGATACCTCTCTTTCTCTTTTTAAGTGTTCAATGTATTTTGGTGAATAAATATATATAACCAGGAAAACGAATTTCGTTTTCCTGATGTATGAATGAATTTTAAAATCCTGGTATCGTCACAAGAATCATGGCAAAAAAGAAAATCATTAAATAGTTAAGTGAATAAATGAACATCCACTTTGCCCATTTCAAATCGTCTTTCATAAAAAAGCCATAAATAGATAGTACGAGCCACCCAACATTTAGCAATGAAGCGAGTATGAGGAAAAACATTCCTAATGACCCTAAATAAAATGGTAATGGCAGTAAACAAGCAATGTAAACAGCTATTTGTCTTTTCGTAATTGGAAAACCGTGTACGACAGGTAGCATTGGGATACCAGCGTCACGATATTCCTTTGTTTTCATCATTGCTAATGCTAAAAAGTGTGGCGTTTGCCATATAAACATAATTAAAAATAATACAAATACAGCCGGATGGAAATAGGGATCAACAGCAGTCCAGCCTATAACCGGAGGTGCTGCCCCTGAAAAACTACCTATTGCTGTATTAATTGTATAACGGCGTTTAGACCACATTGTATACAAAACGACATACGTAAACCAGCCTAGAAAACCGAACAGGGCTGCTACAGGTGTCGTTAAAAACAAACAAATAAGACCTAAAAAGGTAAAACCGATTCCTAACATTAAAATATGCTGTAATGACATTGTTCCCGTTACTGTAGGTCGGTTACTCGTCCTTTTCATTTTAAAATCAATATCACGATCATAATAATTATTTAATACGCATCCTCCAGCTATTACTAATGATGTACCTAGCATAACGAGGACGAACGTTTCCCATTGTGCAACAAACGATGTGCCAGAAAAATATAATGCCATCCAAAATCCAGCAAACGTTGTAATTAAATTAGAATTAATAATACCAACTTTAATTAATGATAGAAAGTCTGCCCAATATGTTCGTTCACCATCTTGTTGCGCTTGATCCATAATCGGAGATGCAGTATTGATTGTCCTAGGGTTATTCATCAATAGCCTTCCTCTCTGTTGCTCAATCCAAAAATCCGAACATAAGGATACATCATTGCACCTTACATGTACAAGTCCTAAAAAACGGATAGATATTGTCACTCAAAAACATCAACATTAATTGTACCACTTAATGCCTATCAGTTCTATTTAATCACAGATTTTCATCGAAAATGTGACAAAAAAATGAACATTCATTTATAAATAGGAAATGGATCTTTTTTATGTAGTATTATTGTGAAATGCACAGACAGTTATAACCTTAATGTAGCTTTCCCTCACATCTCTTATTTATTTCTAGCAAACAACGAAAGACAATGCAAGGTTTTTTTCAAATTTACACCAAATGGGCGGAAAATCTTACATAACACTAAATAACTGTTTTTCAACTCATTTATAATTATTTTGCAATGATTGAATCTTTTATATTACTATGAACATGGTTAGTTGCCTGAAATGTTGTGAGGTGGAGAAATGATTCGAATATTAAAATGGCTTTCCATATTATCAACGTTAGGAATGTTAGTTGTGTTGGTTGGTGGAGCCTTAGTTACAAAGACAAACTCAGGTATGGGATGCGGGCGAAGTTGGCCTTTATGTGACGGGAAACTTATACCAAGTAAAATTACAACAGAGCTAGTCATTGAATTAAGTCATAGAATGGTTTCCGGTACTGTCGGTATATTAGTGCTTGCTTTATCGATATTGGCTTGGAAATGTTATGGACACATTCGAGAAACAAAGTTTTTAGCTATTATGTCAATTTTTTTCCTCGTATTACAAGGTTTAATTGGCGCAGCTGCCGTTGTTTGGGGGCAATCGGATTTCGTACTGGCAATGCATTTCGGAATTTCTCTCATATCGTTTGCAGCTGTTTTCTTATTAACCCTTTTAATCTTTGAAATTGATCAAAAATTTGATGCAAAATCTCTGCTTATCAAAAAGAGACTACGTGTTCAGTTCTATGCCTTTTTCGTTTACACATTATGCGTCGTATATACCGGCGCACTTGTAAGGCATGCTAAGGCGAGTCTTGTTTGTAAGAGCTGGCCTTTATGTGACGGGATGACAATGAATGTTTCGACTTTGAGCTTCGAGCAATGGGTTCAAATGGGTCACCGATTAGCTGCGGCTACCCTCTTCATATGGGTTATTTACATATCAATCCAAGTTTGGAAAGAGTACCGCACGAACAAAGTTATGTATATAGGATGGGGAATTGGTCTAGGACTTATGACTCTCCAAGTTACATTAGGTGCCTTAGTAATCGTGACATATTTAAATCTATATATAGCATTGTTACATGCGCTTATCATTTCCTGTTTCTTCGGTTTACTCAGTTACTATATTTTACTCTCCAACCGAAGTGCCAAATACGAAAAAGAAATAAACTAAAAGAATCCCCACAGATATTCTGTGGGGATTCTTTTATTCAAATTCAATTAATAGATCTCCTGCTTTAATAGCAGAACCTTGTTCAACGTATATATTTTTTACTTTTCCATCAAACGGTGCTTGGACTGTCGTTTCCATTTTCATCGATTCGGTAATCATTAAGTGATCACCTTTGCTGACTCTTTCTCCCTTTTCCACGATAACTTGCACAACTGTTCCTGGCATGGTTGCACCGATATGCTTTTCATTTCCTTTATCAGCTTGCGGTCGCTCTTCAATTGCACTCGTAATACTCTCATCTCTTATAATAACTTCTCTTGGTTGACCGTTTAGCTCAAAATAAACAACTCTCGTTCCATCTTTCTGTGGTTCACCGATTGAAACCAATTTAACGATTAACGTTTTCCCTTTTTCAATCTCAACTTCAATTTCCTCTCCGAGGCGCATACCATAGAAGAATGTTGGTGTATCCAGTACTGACGTATCTCCATATTGGTCATAAAATTTATTGTAATCCATAAACACTTTTGGATAAAGAGCGTTTGAAATGAGATCAAAGCTTGTTACTTCTCGATTTAACGTACGGTATAAAGTTTCTTCCATTGCCTTAAAATCTACATTCTCTAACAATTCGCCTGGACGCACTTGTATAGGCTTTTTCCCTTTTAAAATAATTCTTTGTAGTTCTTGCGGAAAACCACCGTGGGGTTGTCCTAAATAACCTTGAAACATTTCAATGACCGAATCTGGGAAATCTAACGTTTCTCCTCTTTCATAAATGTCATCTTCATTCAAGTTATTTTGAACCATATATAATGCCATATCCCCTACTACTTTAGATGAAGGCGTTACTTTTACAATATCCCCAAACATATCATTTACGCGGCGGTACATACTCTTCACTTCATCCCAACGGTCTTCTAATCCAACTGCTTTCGCTTGCTGTTGTAAATTACTATACTGACCGCCTGGCATTTCATGGATGTACACTTCTGAGTGAGGAGCTTTCATGCCACTTTCAAATTCTTTGTACATAGAACGTACATCTTCCCAGTACAGCCCCAGCTGGTCATATGCTTTTATATCAATACCAGGCTTTCTTTCCATATGTGACAAAGCATAATATAGACTATTCGCACTTGGTTGTGAAGTCAAACCTGCCATTGGGCCACAGGCAACATCTACAACGTCAACCCCAGCCTCTATTGCCTTTGCATAGGTGAAAATGCCGTTTCCGCTCGTATCATGTGTATGAAGGTGGATCGGGATATCCACCGTCTCTTTCAATGTAGAAATAAGCTGATAGGCAGCTTCAGGCTTAATTAACCCAGCCATATCTTTAATCCCTAGCATGTGAGCGCCAGCACTTTCTAATTCCTTTGCTATCGTTTGATAATAACGTAAGTCGTATTTCGTCCGATTTGAATCTAATATGTCACCCGTATAACAAATGGCAGCTTCCGCTACTTTTTCCTGGTTGCGAACGGCATCAATTGCTAATGTCATACCCTCGACCCAATTCAAACTGTCAAAGATACGGAAAACGTCTATTCCGGCTTCTGCACTTTTTTGGACAAACTGTTGAATCACGTTATCTGGGTAATTTTTATATCCGACAGCGTTACTTGCACGCAATAACATTTGGAAAAGCACATTAGGCATGCGTTCTCGCAACGTCAACAAACGATCCCAGGGGTCCTCTTTTAAGAATCGATAAGATACATCAAATGTGGCACCACCCCACATCTCAACAGAGAATAAGTCAGGTAGTAACCTTGCAGTTGGTTCCGCTATCTGTGCCAGGTCTCTCGTTCTTATTCGGGTCGCCAGCAAAGATTGATGGGCATCACGGAATGTTGTATCGGTTAATAAAACTTCTTTTTGTTCCTTAATCCATTTCATTAGGCCGTCAGGACCGCGCTCGTCCAATATTTGCTTCGTTCCGTTCGGAATCGGCGCTGAATATTTCACTTTCGACATTCGAGGCTTAGGAAAGGATGGCTTTTTCTTTTGCTCTCCATTTCCAAACCCGTTAATCGTTGTATGGCCGATATAAGTTAACATCTTCGTTCCACGGTCTCTCCGTTTTGGAAAAACAAACAACTCAGGTGATTTATCTATGAAAGTAGTATCGTATTCACCAGATAAAAACTTTTCATGTTGGATCACATTTTCTAAGAAAGGGATATTTGTCTTAATTCCACGAATACGAAACTCTTTTAAATTACGGCCCATTTTTTTTGCTGCTTGTTCAAATGTAAGTGCCCACGTTGAAACTTTTACTAGCAACGAGTCATAGTAGGGTGAGATAACGGCTCCTTGAAAACCATTTCCGGCATCAAGTCGAACACCAAATCCACCACCTGAACGATAAGCCATAATTTTACCTGTATCCGGCATAAAATTATTTAATGGATCTTCAGTTGTTACCCTTGACTGAATGGCAAAACCGTTCGTTTTAATTTGTTCTTGTTTTGGTATTTCTAATGTGTCACCAAACAAGTTATGACCTTCCGCGATTAAAATTTGTGACTGGACAATATCGATACCTGTAATTAATTCTGTAATGGTATGTTCAACTTGAACTCGTGGATTTACTTCAATAAAGTAATATTCCTGGTCAGTTACTAGAAATTCTACTGTTCCAGCATTTTTATATTGAACATTTTCCATTAATTTAACAGCATCAGAGCAGATCTTTTCCCGTAATTCATTAGGTAAAGAAACACTGGGTGCTACTTCTACCACTTTTTGATGTCGTCTTTGCACAGAGCAATCACGTTCATATAGATGAACGATATTTCCGTCTTGATCCCCTAGAATTTGTACTTCGATATGCTTTGGATTTTCGACTAATTTTTCAACATAAACTTGATCACTGCCGAATGCGGCTTTCGCTTCAGACTTCGCACGATCGTATGCTTCTCTAACAGATGATTCACTACGAACGATACGCATTCCACGACCGCCGCCCCCAAGCGCTGCCTTAATAATGATCGGATAGCCATAAGTTTTCCCAAATTGTTCAACTTCTTCTACATTGCTAACAGGTCCGTCACTTCCCGGAATAACCGGTATTCCAGCATTAACAGCCTGTGTTCTAGCCTTAACCTTGTCGCCAAAAACATCTAAATGTTTGCTGTCAGGGCCGATGAACGTAATCCCTTCCTCTTTACATCTTCTAGCGAAATGTATATTTTCTGAAAGGAACCCATATCCTGGATGAATCGCATCTACCCCTACACTTTTAGCGATTTCAATAATGCCCTCTATATCCAAGTAAGCATCTATCGGCTTTTTTCCTTCCCCTACTAAGTAAGCTTCATCTGCTTTGTAACGGTGATATGCTCCAGAATCCTCTTTCGAGTAAATCGCTACTGTTCTTATGTTTAATTCTGTACATGCACGAAATACTCGGATAGCTATTTCTCCACGATTTGCAACTAATACTTTTTGAAATTGTTTTAGTTCACCCATGTTTTTCCACCTCTTTCATGTAAATTCACTACATCTTTTTGTTTTGACTTTGTCGGAGTCGGTTTGACTTCTTTTTTCATGGGGAGATCATAACTCATTACTTCCATTGCAATATTATTTAAAACCCCCATTGAAAACATTAATATAAGCAATGAACTTCCTCCGTAACTAATGAAAGGAAGGGGTACACCTGTAATTGGTAGCAATCCACTCATTGATCCAATATTAATAAATGTTTGAATCGCAATCATTGAAGCTATCCCAATAGCTAACAGTGACCCAAAAGGGTCTCGACATTTCTTTGCTATGTATAAGCCACGGACGACAACGAATGCCAGAAGTCCAATAACGATCGTTACACCTAACAAACCTAATTCTTCTGCTATAACTGCAAGTATAAAATCAGTATGAGGTTCCGGTAAGAAACCTAGTTTTTGTATTGAGTTCCCTAAACCTTGTCCAAATAAGCCACCGTTGCCTATGGCCAAATAGGATTGAATTAAGTGAAAACCGCTATTCGAAGGGTCTTCAAAAGGATTGAACGCTCCAGTAAAGCGAGAAATCCGCTCTTCCGTTACCATATTTGGGACGGTGAACAAAAGTAATCCTGTAGCGACCCCACTTAAGCCGAGCAAATGCTTCACTCGAATCCCAGAACTTGCAATAACCGTTGAGGCAATTAAAAAGATAATAGAGGCAGTCCCTATATCCGGCTGTTTCATAATTAACATGAGGACAAAACTTGTCAAGACAAGTGGTGGGATAACAGCTTTAATAAAATCATGAATATATGCAGTCTTTTTTGAATAGACAGAAGCTAAATAAAAAATCAATCCAATCTTAGCTAGTTCAGCCGGTTGAAAAGTAATGCCGGCAACCTCAAACCATGATCTAGCGTTATTAACTAACTTCCCCATAAAAAGAACGCCAATTAGGAGCACTACCATGACAAAAACCATAGCTTTAACTAACCTCTGATACTTGCGATAGGGAAAGTAAGCAGCTATCCCCATAATGACTGTTCCTAAACAAAACCATTGCAATTGTTTGATTAAAAAATATGTACTAGACACTTCTAATTGGACTACAGCGTATACCATACTGGAGCTATAGACCATTAAAATGCCAAAGGCACCTAAAAGTAGTGGTGTCATAAATAAAGGAAAATCAATTTTTTTTCGCTCATTTCTCATTTTTCAGACATCCCTTTAGCAGCTTTTCTATTAGTAGTAAATATACTATACGTTAAGACATAATTCCTGCAACATATCGTTTTTCTTACTTCCGTAGATAATAATGAAAAAACTCAAATCACAACAATTGTTGCAACTTGAGTTATTCGGATGATTTTTGTGCTTGAGCCGCTTCATGAAGTGCGCTCAACTGTTTTTCGAGATTTTCCATAATTTCCTTGCCAACTTCCTCGTCAATTAAATGTAAGCGAACAGCAAAATGAATTTCCCTCGACAAACCGAACATTTGTGTATCTAAAACCTCTTCATATAGAGGACATTGGGGCATCGTTAAATTATCCATTTGTACTTTGATTAATTGTAATATTTGGTCCGCATCTGCCTTCAAAAGGGCTAATGCTTGCTCACGATGATGTATCGCAACTTCGGATGACACGGATATTCCCCCTCACCATTAGAGCTATCTATTTAAATATATTATCGTTTCCATCCTAAAAATGCAAGATTGAGCTATTTTGTGAGGGGAATTTTCTACTAAAATATTGACCATTTGTAGTGCTTTGCCATTATTTCTAATAATTTTATGCCTATAACACTATTTCCTTTTTCATCTAAAGCTGGCCCAAAAACAGCTACCCCCCCTTGATTTTTCACAACACCAAGAATAGCTCCAGAAACGCCACTCTTTGCAGGTATGCCGACTCGAATTGCAAAAGATCCTGAAGCGTTATACATTCCACACGTCACCATAAATGTTTTACATATTTGGGCATAGTGCTCTGGAATAATTTGTTCGTTTGTTTCCATATCCTTTCCATCATTGGCAAAAACAGCTCCAATACGGGCCAGCTGTTGTACGTTCATCGTAATGGCGCACTGTTTTGTATAGGCATCTAACAGTTCTTCTACACTACCAGTAATAACGCCATTTTGCTTCATAAAATAAGCGAGGGAGCGATTTAAAAAAGCAGACTCATATTCAGATTTTGCCACTTCTTCATCATAATCAATTGAATCTTCACGTGTAAGCTCCTTAGCTAACTGAATGATTTCCCCAACCATCTCTTCTGAATTTTCACCACACATCATGTTTGTAATAGCTAATGCACCTGCATTTATCATTGGATTGATCGGCTTTGAAGGTTTCTCCAACTCTAATTTTGAGATCGAATAAAACGGATCACTTGTCGGCTCCTTTCCCACTCGGCTAAAGACAGCTCCTTCTCCGTGCTTCATCAATGCTACAGCTAATGCTAATATTTTGGATACCGATTGCAACGTGAATCGATATTCGGTTTGTCCCGCCCCTACACATGAACCATCAACATCATAGTACGCTGCTGCATTAATTTCCGGCTTTTGTCTCATTAAGGCTGGGATATAATCGGCTACCTTGCCGTTATTGGCATATATTCTCACATGTTCCATCCAACTTTTTAACTGTTCATCGGAAACTTTTTTCATGGAATTTTGGCCTCCTTAGTGCGAAAACGCTTTATGTCCGCTATACTGATAAGTGAGAACTATGTAGATGAGAGGTGACAGACTTGATCGTACAAATTAAAGGAAACGTAAACTATGCAATAACATTAGACCCTAGTGTTTGGATCTTTGATGACCGAAAAGTATTGTTCGACGACGCTTTCACATCGAAATCCTCTCAAAGTGAAGAAAATAGTGCAAAAGAAATGGATAAGTTATGGGATCGAGAAGTGTATCAGCAACAAATTAACCCTCCAGTCAATAAAAGCATTTCCAAATTTGAGCGAAAACAAGTATTGGAAAATACATATGTAATGCCGTTAGCACCCTTTCTGCAAAATGCAGAGTTGAATGACAACGCTCAGTCCATTGTTTTAAAAACAGAAGAGACTAAGCACGAACTTCCTATACAGTCTGTTTTAGATGGGTATTTTTTATTCGCGATAGATGGACGACCTATCAAAGAAAATGGACCTGTACACTTTTATTTTGGCGATGGATCCAATAAAGATACACCGATTCAAGGTGTAAGGGAGATTTTTGTACAATAAAAAAGCAGACCCGATTGGGCCTGCTTTTCTTACTCCTATAATAAATCAGCGGATAGTTGCGCTAAATCCGACCTCTCACCTTTCAACATTGTGACATGCCCACTTAGTTCGTGATGTTTAAACTTCTCGACGACATGCATTAGTCCATTGTTTAACTCATCCAAATAAGGATGATCAATTTGTTGTGGGTCACCTAACAATACAATTTTACTACCTTCACCAATCCGGGTTAAGATCGTCTTCACTTCATGTTTCGTTAAGTTCTGTGCTTCATCGATTAAAATTAATTGCCCTGGGATACTTCTTCCTCTTATGTATGTTAATGGTTCAACTTGTATGGACCGTATCCCGGATAGAATATTTTCTAAATCCTCTGACTTTTTCACATTAAATAGATATTCTAAATTATCGTAAATCGGTTGCATCCAAGGTTTTAGCTTCTCTTCTTTCTCCCCTGGCAGATAACCGATATCTTTTCCTAATGGAACAATCGGTCTGGCAACTAGCATTTTTTTATACAAACCTAAATCTTCCACCTGCATTAATCCTGCTGCTAAAGCTAACAACGTTTTTCCTGTACCTGCTTTTCCAACCATTGTGACGAGTGGTATATCTTTACGAAATAATAATTCTAATGCCATTACTTGTTGTGCATTTCTAGCTCTGACACCCCATGCGATTTCATTTGTAAAATTACATTTCTTTATTTGTTTTGTATTACTCTCTACAAAACCAATTGCCGATTGGGATGGGTTCATTTCATTTTTCATAACAACAAACTCATTCGGGCACAAATGCTTACATTCAATGATGTTCACAGGAAGCTTGCCTAACTGGAAAAATTGTTGTAAATGACCTTCATTTACAAATACTTCTTGGAAACCTTCATATAAATGCTCTTCTAACACGATACGTTCATTTAAAAAGTCCTCCGCTTTAATGCCTAGCACATCGGCCTTTACCCGCATTAATATATCCTTTGAGACGAGTACAACCTCTTTTCTCTCCTCTTTTTTCTCCTCCTCTAAGTGTAAATTTAATGCAACCGCTAAAATGCGGTTATCATTCGTTCTTTCATTAAAGACGCTTTCTAATTTCGAAAAAGATCGATGATTTAACTCGATACGTAATACTCCACCATTAGGCAATTGTACGCCACTTTGAAGCTGACCAGTCTGCCGGAAACGATCAATAATTCGAGAGCTTTCCCGCGCATTACGTCCAAGCTCATCCATGTTTCGCTTTTTTGAATCCACTTCTTCCAAAACGACTGCAGGTATAACAACTTCATGTTCATCAAATGAATAAATAGACTGCGGATCCTGTAGCAAAACATTTGTGTCTAATACGTATATCTTTTTCAAAAAAGCCCCTCCTATTTCCATCCACAAGATTTGGCAAGGCTTCCGTTATTTAAATATATGTTTAAAAACATAATTCTAGACGACTTAGAAAAAATATATATAAGAAGGAGTGATGTTTAATGGGTAAAAAAGTAGCTGGTTTCGTTGTTACAACCTTGGTTGCAGGACTATTAAACGCTTGTAATGACAAACCAGATCAAGGTACACAAGGGAATAACAATGAATATTTACAAGTTGAAAATTCAGAAATAGATGAAGAAGAAGATTTAACCAATACGGAGAAGGCTAAACGTCTGGCGAATGTTGCAGCTAATCAACCTGGCGTAAATGACTCTGCAGCGGTAGTGTTTGGGCCATATACTTTAGTTGGGATAGATGTAGATAAAGATTTGGATCGCTCGCGAGTCGGTACAATAAAATTTTCCGTAGCAGAGGCTTTGCGTAAGGACACACATGGTCAAAATGCAATGGTCATGGCAGATGCAGATATAGTTGAACGATTAAGAAGGGTTACTTATAAAATTCAACAAGGACACCCTGAAGATGCAATTTTAGACGAACTATCCGCTATTATAGGTCGATACATGCCAACCGTTCCTCCTAAGGAAAACCAACCTGTAGAACCTGACACAAATAAGAGATCAGTACCAGAGGATGAAAAACAAAAATTGAACAACATTCAAGAAGACCAATCGAAAAACAATATGGATCGTAATAGCCGCTAACGTAATCTAGCGGCTATTATATGGTTAAGAAAAAGACCTATGCTTAGTTATGCATAGGTCCAAAAATGAAAAGGAGGCATCTTTTTTATGCCTTAATAGCCGTATCCACTACGGTAGTTAGTGCCAACAATAATGAGCAAAATGAACAGTACAACAATCAAGGCAAAATTGCCTCCGTATCCTCCGCCAGCATAACCCATAACAGTTCACCTCCCCACTCTTTTATACTTATATATATGAATATACACGTACGCTTGGAAAGGCTCATATTTACTTCATAAGAAATGTGTAATCATCTAATAAAAAAAATGCACCCAATTGTGCAATTGGATGCAATGAGATTTGTTTACCTATTTCCTCATCGAACGCGTTTTAGTTGGTCTTTTTAATTTGTTTACTGCGTAGTTGTCCGCACGCCGCATCAATATCAGACCCTTGTTCGACGCGGACTCCACAATTAATCCCATGCTCTAATAATGTACCATAAAAATCGACAATAGCTTCCTTAGTACTTCTCTGGTATTCCTGCTCATCAACAGGATTATACGGAATCAAATTCACATAAGAAAGGTGACGTTTATCCTTAAGTAACTCTACTAGTTCCAAGGCTTCTTTCTTATGGTCATTCACATCCCGAAGCAAAATATACTCAAATGTAATCCGGCGATTTGTTTTTTCTAAATAATAGTCAATGGCCGGCATAAGTTTTTCGAGGGGAAAGGCTTTATTAATTTTCATCACTTGAGTACGTAACTCATTATTCGGTGCATGTAAGGATACGGCTAAGTTTACTTGCAAGTTTTCGTCAGCAAAATCATAAATACGATTTGCCAATCCACTAGTTGATACGGTTATGTGACGAGCTCCAATGGATAATCCTTCTTGATCATTCACAACCCGTAAAAAGTCCATTAAATTATCATAGTTATCAAAAGGTTCACCGATACCCATGACAACGATATGACTTACCCTTTCATCCTTACCCATGGCATCCAGATGGTGCTGAACATTCATAATTTGTTCTACGATTTCACCGCTCGAAAGGTCACGATTTTTCGTTAATAATCCACTGGCACAAAAAGAACAACCGATATTACAGCCAACC
The DNA here is from genome assembly GCF_024259515.1 of Salirhabdus salicampi. Classification (NCBI taxonomy): domain Bacteria; kingdom Bacillati; phylum Bacillota; class Bacilli; order Caryophanales; family Bacillaceae; genus Salirhabdus; species Salirhabdus salicampi. The sequence continues at coordinate 266,220 of NZ_JANBWE010000002.1, forward strand.
TGTGTTGTGACGCAAACAGAGAGTCCATAGTTAAAACGCATTAACACCGTTTCAATCAAATTCCCATCTGGTAACTTAAACAAAAATTTAATCGTACCATCTTTAGACTCTTGTTTAATTTCTTCCGTTAATGATTGAATGGAGAAATTCTTCTCCAACAATTCAATACATTCTTTATTTACATTTCTCATATCTGAGAATTGTTTCACACGTTTCTTATATAGCCAGTTCCAAACTTGTTTCGCACGAAATTTCTGTTGTCCGCGCTCTATTAACCATGACGATAATTGGTCAAATGTTAACCCGTAGATGGATTCTTTTGTCATTTTAACCCTCTTTTCAACTCGAATTATTCTCCGTTACTATACTACCCTCAATAGGTTAATGTATCACCAAATAATGATATGAGGAATGATCGTTATGATGATCTTAAAATTGTTTTTTGCAATTCATTATTACACTAGAAGGATGTTATTTACAGTTTTACATATATGTGATTCTTTTTTACGGAAAAAATAATAATAACAAACATTAATCAGGAAGTAAAGAAATGCAGGCATAATCCACCATTCACGGCGGATAGTAATGTTATCATCCAGAGGCATCCTTTTTAAAGGTTGATATCCATTTGGAAATATGAACGGTGAATAGGATTGATGTGAAAGACCTATTGAGGGATTGGTGAATATTATGAACTGATACAAGGAAATGAACTACCTGGCTACAACTAAATATCGTAGCCAGATATAGATGTTCTTCTTTCTTACTCACATTTTCATGCATAGGTCTTCTTCATTCAGTTAACAACCGTCGGGACCACAAACCATTCCATCAAAGTCAAACATTTGTTTTGGTTTGTTAAGTTGTTTATCTATAATGCTCTCTAACTCTTCTTTTGGCCTTACTCCCCGAACGATTGTATCTCCGATCATAAAGGTTGGAACAGCTTGTACTTGATCCGCATATGCACGTTGTAACTCTTGTTGATGTTTCTCTTTATACTTTCTTGTCTTCAGTGCTTCTTGATATTCAGCTTCATCTAATCCTATCTCACCGGCTATTTTCGTTAACACTTCGATGTCCCCAATGTCTAATTCATCTTGGAAAAACGCAGTAAACATTCGGTGATTATATTCATTCGCTTTGCCCTTTTCCTTCGCATATTGAAACCCTTCAAAAGCAAGGTGGGTGTGAGGTTGTGGTGAAACTTTTGGTAAAACGATATGAACACCTAACTGCTCAGCCATTGGATAAACATAATTTTTCCAAGTTGTTTGTAAATAATCTCCTTCTGGCTTTAACGTTTCCGTAGGATATGGACGTAACTCAAAAGGAAGCCACTCTAGTTCAACATCTTTTCCTTTTATTGCCTGTTCAAGCGGAACCTCCGCTATAAAACAAAACGGTCATACGTAATCTGAATATATTTTTACTCTCACTGTCATTTCGTAACCTCCTCATTCTTATTTTTTATCGAATTGTAAACTTCATTCGAGAAATAATGTCTTGAATCAAAAATTCTTTAACACAAGATAAATATAATGTATATCCATGATGTACGTCAAAGATTGAGGTTGTATAAAAAAAACGAAACCTCTTGTTAAAGAGGGTTTCGTTTTCTAATTAAGATTTTTCTTTTTTACCAAAATACTGATAATAATCTGTTCGAATAAAACCGTTAAACAGCTTTCTCTTCTTTGTTGCTTTTTTTCCATAGAGTTTCTCGAAACCTTGGTGAGAAGTTAAAATATAAACACTCCAACTAGGGTGTTCTGCCATGTTCACACCTAATTGCTTATACATTTCTTCTACTTCTTTTCGTTCACCAATCCGTTCGCCATATGGCGGATTTGATACGACATAACCATTTTTCCCTTTTGGATGAAAGTCTCTTACTTGCATTTGTTTCCAATGAATTAGGTCAGCTAATCCAGCTTCTTTTGCATTCTGATTCGCAACTTGAATCATCTTATGATCGATATCGTAACCTGAAATTTGAAGTGGCTGGTCATAATTAGCTAAGTCTTCAGCTTCAACAATTGCCTCATCCCAGACTTTCTGCGGAACTAACCCCCACTCTTCAGAAACAAACTCCCGATTAAAACCGGGTGCAATATTTTGCCCGATTAAAGCTGCTTCTATCGGTATTGTCCCTGAGCCCGTAAATGGATCAACAAACGGTTCATCAGCACGCCAATTTGTTAACATAACAAGGGCTGCTGCTAACGTTTCTTTTAATGGTGCTTCACCTTGACCTACACGATAACCTCTTTTATGAAGTCCTGGTCCTGTCGTATCGATTGTCAAGGTTGCTTTATCCTTCAATAAAGCAATTTCAACTTTATATTTAGCTCCCGTTTCAGGTATTTTCGTTGCTAGCCCGTACTTATTTAACATCCGATTTACAATAGCCTTCTTCACAATAGCTTGACAGTCTGGAACAGAATAAAGAGTTGATTTTACGGATTTCCCCACAACTGGTACTTCTCCATCCTCTGGAATGTAATGTTCCCAAGGTAATGCTTTCGTCTTCTCAAATAATTCATCAAACGTCGTTGCTTCAAACTCTCCAACAAGAAGTTTTACACGGTCCGCTGTGCGTAACCATAAGTTTGCCCGTGCTACTCCGGAACGATCGGCTTTAAATAAAACTCGACTATTCTCCACTTGTACATTGTCATATCCTAAATCCTGCACTTCTTTTGCTACAACAGATTCTAGCCCTGCAGCAGCAGTTGCCATTAACGTATATGTCTCAGCCATGCTGAACAATCCTTTCTTATGTAAAATAAAAACTCCCTAAACAAGCACGCTTGTTTTAGGGAGTTGTTTGTCTCATTTCATGCGAATGACCATTTGAACGCTCTGTAAGCCATGTTCTGTACCATCGTACTACAAACGGCGGTCAACCTTGTACTCCGGTGGTAACCATCTATCTACAGACTTTTGCTGTCTCTCCCTGCGGTTCATTTCCCTCAGGAGAGTGCCCCTACCATCGTTTGGGTTGCTCACTCGCGGGGTTTACCTCGTTCCACTTCATCTGTTTCCAGATGAACTACGTCACTGTGGCACTTTCAAGGTATTCGTCCATATCCATAAGGACTTAGGTACTTTCCCTGCCGTCAGCTGTCAAAGACAACTGCCCTGACTTATGATTTCATCAGGCACGAACACTACAAGCATCGCAGCTTGTGTGAGCATGGACTTTCCTCTGTATGATTGGTCATACAGCGATTACCCGAGCATTCAATTATTCGCATGATTCATTTATCATCACGGAATAACTATTATAACATGATGACAAAGAAAGACAAGGTGAAAAATTATCCAATTTGATTAATCAGCGTATTTTTTGCCAAAGACAGCCTTCTCCAGATTGGATAATCGTTTCAAAATATCGTAATTTATATTCCCTGTAGACTGCGTGGACCTTGTTCTCGGTTGATCAGTTCCCTTTTTCAATTGTTCGTTTTCTTTGCGTAATCGATCAATCTCCTGTTGGTATGCTTCGTAATCTTGGATAACAACGTCTAAAAATTCATCTACTTCATCTTGATTATACCCTCTAATAGACGTTTTAAATTCTTTCTCTAAAATTTCTTTCGCCGATAAATGCATTTTTTCCAACATTCCCATCACCTCATGACACTACTTGTTTCTTATTTTTTCAAATGATTGACAAAAAGTCAATTTCATTCGGGGATTCTCCCCTCTAATTCCATCTCTCTCACAACATCATCCAGATCAAAAGAAGTGATATAATAAAGTGGATAATCCCTTGTCCCTTTTACTTTACGTACTTCCGATAGAAAAAATTTCGGACTTCCTTCTTTTTCTTCTTCGTATAACATAATACAAGCATCACTTTTGTCAATTAGCCAACGATTTTTTAACCGAAATTGATGAGGGCCTTGATATTCCTTTTCCATTAATGGCTTTACAAAATCCGCTTCACTCATCACATACTGATACAATTGCTGTTGATCTTCCTTCCACCTTTGTTCCTGTTTTAAGAATGGTGGTATGACAGCTAATTTTACATTATAGTCTTCTCTTAACTGCAAAACTACTTCGCCTGCCCAACATTCAACTCCCGCTTGTCCTGAAATTAAAATCCATTGAACCCCATCTTCTAAAAATGGAATTAGACGCCGCTTAATGGCTTCTTTAACAAAGTGTATTCTTTTATCATTCATTTGAAATATACCAAGTTCATTTGGTTTATAACCTGTTATCGTTATTACATTCATATGATCGTAACCCTTTCTAAATGTTTGAAAAAAGAAGCTGGATTGACCCAGCTTCTTTTTTCGGAAAGATTGTTATAGACGTATACGAGGTACTATTTCCAGTCGAACTTATCGAACTTATCAAACTTATCTTTTGGGTTCATCCCTTTTGGTCCTGTTTGCCCCATTGGAGATGTCGGTCCCATTGGAGATGTCGGCCCCATTGGAGATGTCGGCCCCATTTGCGGAGATGGTCCCATCGGTCCAAATCCTGGACCCATGTTAATATTTTGACAGCTAGCTGTATTCACCACTGATTGAGTGTGTGGGAAGTGATGTTTATGGTTCGTATGATGGTGATTTACAACTGTTGTGTGAGTTGGATGAATGTGATCTACATCATGTGGAAAGTAATTGTGTTGCACACAATGTTCTGTTGGATGAACTACTTTTTGTGAAGGGTGCATACCCTTACCTGGAAACATTCCTTTCTGTGGAAACATTGATCCTTTAAAATGCATCTCATCAGCTCCTTTCCTTAACCCGTTCACTAATATTTATATTACAAAGAAAGGAGACATGTACTAAGCCAACTACCTATTTTTTATATAAAATGTCTAACGACACAAAAAGTCTCCTTATTCGGAGACTTTGCCATCTCGATCAGACAGGTCTTGCGAAGAAAATGAGAATGGTAATAACTGTTCAACGGACATCGTCTTCACTTCTCCCTGTAAATTCGAAATATGTACAGTCATCGTTTGCGCAAAAAACTCACTCATCACCTGTCGACAAGAACCACAAGGCGGAACTGGCCTTTCTGTATCGGCTACAACTGCCATCTCTACAAACTCTGTTTCACCTTCAGAAATTGCCTTAAAAATCGCGACCCGCTCTGCGCAACAAGTTACAGGATAAGCTGCATTTTCGATGTTACAACCTAAATAAATATTACCGTTTTTTGTTTGTAACGCAGCCCCTACATGGAATGTTGAATAAGGTACATACGCTCTTTTTCGTGCTTCTTTCGCCTTGGATAGTAATAATTCTTTACTCATCATCGTCTTCCCTTCACTTCACGAAGTCTTTCCTACACGAATAATGGAACTATATTATAAGGAATCCCTTAACGAATGTAAAGCGGTTTCACGTACCAGAAATGTCTTGCCGTATTTGTTTTAAAACGAAATCAACAGAATGATACAACTCCATAAATCGTTTTCGCTTCACATCAATGTAATAACTATGGAGTAGGAGCAGTTCCATATTATCTCGCGTATTTTGAATCTGGTTGGGAAATACAGAAAGCTTATGAACATGTGCGTTTGTTTCCTTCTCCCATTCCTCAATTAATGAAAAGTTTGGAGATGTTTCTTCTTTAATTTTCTTAAAGACATCCATATCCTTTTTATCAACCGGTTCATTCCGTTCATATCGTTCTAAACATTCAGACAAAACTTTATCATATAATTGTTCAACCATTTGTTGTAATGTTTGCACACTTGTCATCCTCTTTGTAAATAGGTCAGTTTAAACCATGTCAAAATACGCTTATAAAACGTATCCTTTCGTAATTTCTTTCTTTTTTCAGTTTGAAAGTCCTTTGTAATGGTTTGTAACTTCTTTTGTAATTGTAACACGTTTTGTTGTTGTTGATTAGTTATTTGTATCAATTGTTTATGACATGTCCGCTCCAACTTTAATTCAAAACGATGTGCCTCATTGTGTAACTGTTGCAACATTCGATCAAACTCTTCTTTCGAAACACCTTTCTCATTTTCCGATTGATAAGCTACACCCATGGAATCGCCTCCTCTTCAATTTATCCTTACCCGTTTTATTCTTCCCTCCCCTTTCATCTCCTTCACATGCGACAAAACTAGAAGGAATGTTACAACGGTTTCGTTTTGAGCATTAAAAAGTATACTTTTTCGACAATATTTCAAACTAAAGTGAAAGGAGGGATTCCAATGAGTGATAAAAATAAGCAGTTTCAAAAGAAACAAAGCAAACACGCAAAACCAACAAATAAAAATTGGAAAGGTGACGGTAATCCAAAACTAGAAGGGCCAAATCGTCCATCAGTTTAAAGCAAGCCTATTGGCTTGCTTTTTTTACTCTTTGTTTCATATTTGCCAACATGCGGAGAAATGCCCTCTTTTTATAAAAGATTTGTTTTATGTTCGTATTCCTCGGTGCAGAACTATCGTCCCACCAATTTGGTTGGAAATGCTTACCGTTCTTATACCAATCCTCATGATATTTGTTTGCATGTTCTATAACCGGGAAGGTGTCATGTATTTCAGGAGAATTGATGTCATATTTCACCATAAATTGTTCGTATTCATTTCTTGACCCTGTTGGTTCAATGGAATAAGCAAAGTCAGTAATCTGATTGTAGTATTTTGGATGAAACAAAATGAAGGCTAATGTTTTTCCAGTTTCAATACGTTTCGTTACGTTTGTAAAATCTTTAATAAAAATACCGTAAATTTCTTTCGTCATTGTCGGAAATAGAACTGCATTCAAGTGGACCTTTTCTTGTAAAATATAAGGAAGTTGCCAAAACACATGAAACTTAAAGAAAGGCTGTTTTATAATTGGTTCATGGATTAAATTTTGTTCATTTATGATAAGTGCTTTCATTAATCGATGTTTATTTTCATACTTCCAAAAGTGAAGCCATTCTTTATACATAAAATTCGATACATGAAGAGCAGGAAGTAAATCAAACAAAGGTTTATTTCGTTCTACTGAATACTGATAAATGAGTAACTGTGGATAAGCATCAGAAAAGATGAACCAATTTGCCCGCTCATAAGTCATAAATAAATGACGGCGCATTTTGTCTGATAACAATGTTTTATATGTGTCTGTTTCTAAGTCCGTCATGTTCCATCCTGCATTCCTGGAAACCATGCTTGCCAATAAAGACCACTTTATTTCTGGAAATTGTTTATAATAAGCTAAATAAGCTTTCGTTCTTGTCACATTTGTTCTATTATTTTCTTCTGTTTTTTGCTTAATTTCTTGTATGAGATCAGACATAGGATTTATCTCCTTTGTAACCGATTCGTGTTCACATAAATTGTACGCGTAATCTTATCTTTTTCCTGAAAAATTTGATATGATACTGTCAATGAAAAGGGGGGGAAGTTTTATGAATTATCCGAATGGGCATCATAAAAAAAGAAAAATTGCCAATTCCCTGCATAACGGAACATCACAATATGCAAATAGAGGAATGACCCTCGAAAACGACATTAATGAAACGAACAATTTATATTTAGAAACAAACAAAGCAATTATTCATAAAAAACCGACACCTGTACAAATTGTAAAAGTAGATTATCCAAAAAGAAGTGCAGCTGTTATTAAAGAAGCCTACTTTAAACAAGCTTCAACAACTGACTATAATGGTTTATATAAAGGAAAATACATTGATTTTGAAGCAAAGGAAACAAAAAGCCGTACCTCGATACCGTTAGCGAATATTCACGAACACCAAGTGCAACATATGCGTTCGATTTTAGAACATGGAGGTATTTGTTTCCTTATTATTAGATATGCACTTCAAAATGAAACGTTCCTTTTGCCTGCAACGTCGTTTTTAAAAGTATGGGAAGAACAATTTCAAGGCGGTCGAAAATCTATTTCTATTAATTTTATAAGAGATAACGGATATGTAATCCCATTCCGTTATCCTGCTAGAGTCGATTATTTATCCATTGTTGATAAGCTCTACTTCTAAATGAGGAGGAATGAACATGGCTGATAGAAGCCAATCTCGTGTACAAAGAAGAAAACGAAAAAAAGTAGAGAAAAATAAAAAACTACCAAACTTAAATTGGAAAAAAGTTTTACTCATATTTAGTATCATTAGCGCCCTTCTCTTCACTGGGGTAACGGGCTTATTTTTGTATTATGTACAAGGAGCCCCTTCTTTAAAAGGAGCAAATATATCTGATCCATTATCAGCTAAAATTTACGATCGAAACGGTGAAATCATTGCAGACTTAGGAGCAGAAAAGAGAACAAAAATTGAGTATAGTGATATTCCAAAAATTCTCGAGGATGCTGTTATTGCAACAGAGGATGCACGATTTTACGATCATATCGGAATTGATTTTCGCCGCATCGGTGGAGCTGTTTTAGCAAATATTACAGACGGATTTGGTGCCCAAGGTGCTAGTACGATTACGCAACAAGTTGTGAAAAATGCCTTTTTAAATCGAAAAAAAACGATTGAACGTAAAGTACAAGAACAATGGTTAGCTATTAAACTGGAACAAAAATATTCAAAGCATGAAATTTTAACTATGTATCTAAATAAAATTTATTACGGAAATTCCGCTTACGGTGTTGCCAAAGCAGCGGAAATATATTTTGGAAAACAGGATTTAGACGATCTTACCTTGGCAGAAGCAGCGCTACTTGCTGGCTTACCTCAGTTACCAAGTGCATATGACCCTTTTGACTATCCTGAGAGGGCCGAAAAACGAAAAGATATCGTCCTAGACTTAATGGTTCATCATGAGAAGATTACGCAAGAAGAGGCAGACGAAGCGAAAGAAATAAACGTAGAAGATTTGTTAGTTGAAGATTATAAAACAAGCGTCCCGTATGAAGACTTTATAGAACGTGTCATATACGAAGTACAAGAACGGCTTGGTGAAGAAGTAAATATTTACACAGATGGATTAGAAATTCATACGACTATCGATCCAAATGCTCAACAATATGTAGAAACGTTGCTTAGTGGTGAAGAAAGTCCAATTGAATACCCTGATGATAAACTTCAAACCGGGGTAACGGTGTTAAATACACAAACAGGGGAAATATTAGCAATTGGTGGGAATAGAGAAAATAATAAAGGAATTGGTGGAAACTTTAACTACGCCTTTAATCAATCCGGAAGACAGCCTGGGTCAACAATGAAGCCGATTTTAGACTACGGTCCAGCGATTGAACATCTGAAGTATTCAACCTATCAACAAATTAAAGATGAAAAGCATGAGTACACAAACGGAACACCAATCCGAAATTGGAATGACGAGTATCAAGGCTGGAATACTGCCCGATATCACTTAAAAGAATCATTAAATATACCGGCACTTAAAACATTCCAAGATGTCGGAGCAGAGTTAGCTGGTCAATTCATGGAAGGTTTAGGTATTCCTATACCAGATAAAGGGCTACATGAATCTGATTCCATTGGTGGTGGTAACGTTCATGTGACACCTTTAGAAATGGCAGGAGCTTATGCTGCCTTTGGGAACGAAGGGTTATATCACAAACCGTATGCCGTTACGAAAGTTGTCGTCGGTGGCGAAACGATTGATTTTAAACCCGAACCGACAGTTGCAATGTCCGACTATACCGCATATATGATGACAGATATGTTAAAATCCGTTGTAACGTCTGGTACTGGAACAGCTGCAAATGTTCCTGGTATACCTGTAGCCGGAAAAACAGGAACTACTAACTATGAAGATAAAACGCCTGATGCCTGGTTTACTGGGTATTCAACGAACTTCACGATCTCAGTTTGGACTGGTTATGATGAATATCCGAGTGATATTCCTTATAAAGGACAACAAATTCCAAAGGCGATGTTTAAGCATATTATGACCCACCTTTCTAATGGTGTAGAAACAACAGATTTTGTAAAGCCGGACTCTGTCGTAAGAGTTGGAGTAGAAAAAGGTAGTAATCCAGCTAAATTACCTAGCGATTATACGCCTGAAAACGAAATTGTTTATGAATTATTTGTCAAAGGACATGAACCAACAGAAGTATCTGAACAATATGATCGAGTTGATCCTGTCTATGACGTTGAGGTCGAATACGATGATAACAAAGAGGTTATTGATGTAAAGTGGAAGCATGATAGCCAAGATGACAATATATCCTTCGACATTCAGGCTGGTGAAAAAGGCCAAGATAGCTCAGTAAATGCAACGACTGATAAAAAACAAGCAACAATCCGAAACGTTGAACAAGGAAGAACGTATGTTATAAGCTTAATTGCCTTTGATAAACATAACGAAAATAGGCGAAGTGAAGCGTACACAGTAGAAGTTGAAATTCCGGAAAAAGATGAAAATCCGTTAGACGACTTCTTTGAGGATGATGAAGAGAGCGAAGAAGAAGATCAAAATGGAAATCATGATTCAGATGATGAGTCAACCGAAGAGGAGCCTACGAATGAAGATGAAACAGATGAAACCGACGACTCTTCAGATGAAAACGATGATTCGGCAGAAAACCCTATAGGGGATATTACCTCCCTTCGATAATGTAAAGGATCAATCCATTATGGATTGATCCTTTTTCATAACTTTTGCACGAGCATAAATTTTTTCAAATTCATCAAACAATGCACGTAACTGTATATAGGATTGATAATGTTTAGGATTTTCCTCAATAAAAGTTAATCGTTCTAACACATTAACTGGTACGTAATCCATTTCGTCGATAACCTTTTTCGTTATCACGCTGTCTGTAGGGCCTTCGCAATTATTGCAATAATACAATGCCCATTTAAATTGTTCGATTTGTTGTAACATGACGTCGTAAATGTCGTTCTTTTGTTTGTTTCGGAAATAGTCGGCAAGTTGATCACGAATGTCTTTCCATTCATCAATATAACGCTGAACATTTTGAAACATCATTGATTCTTTACCTTCTTTTTCATGCGTTTTTGCCCTTCCCGACATAATTCAAGTAAGGGACACGTTTCACATTGTGGGTTCTGTGCTTTGCAATGGTATCGTCCAAAGAAGATGAGACGATGATGAGTATCTCCCCATTCATCTTCAGGTACCTTTCTCATCAAAGTTTTTTCTACTTCTAAGACTGAATCTTTCCATCTGCAAATCCCTAGACGTTTTGATACACGCTCCACATGTGTATCAACAGCAATGGCTGGAATTCCGAAAGCAACTGACAATACAACATTTGCTGTTTTTCGCCCTACTCCAGGAAGGGCAACTAGCTGTTCATATTCTTTTGGTACACCGGCATCATACTTCTCGATGAGTTGGTGACATAGTTTTTGGATATTTTTTGCCTTATTACGATACAAGCCGATAGAGCGTATATCATTTTGTAATTCCTCTAGCGGTACTGCTACATAATCTTCAGGACGCTTATATTTTTGAAATAGATCTACGGTAACTTTGTTAACAAGAGCGTCTGTACATTGAGCTGATAAAACGACGGCTATTAGTAGTTCAAATGGATTTTCGTGACGGAGCTCACATTCTGCCTCTGGAAACATCTCCCCTATAATATCTAATACAGAACGTATTTGTTGTTTATTTAACACCTCTAGTTCCTCCTATTCTTCTCCTTCTAACCAATTGTAATAGATCGATGTATCTCGCTTTTTTTCTGTGTCTTTCACCTGTTGTTGTTTGGCACCTGAACGGAACGATTGACTTGCAGCTCGTGCTTGATCAACTGTCTTAATTCCTTTCTTCTTCCATTCACTTAAAATTCGGTCAATATAACGAAAACTCAGTTTCCCCATTAAGACCGCCTCTCGTAAAGCTGCCTTTATCATATCGTTTGAAAATTGATCTTGATCAATCCACTGATTTACTGTCTCAATTTCGATTGGCGAAAGGGCCCGTCCGAATTCTTGTTCGAATAATATAAAGATATTTTCATCTTTTTGGGACAAATCCGTGCTACTTTTATCACTCTCTTCATAGAGCTTTTTCCATAGTGGGTCAAGAGAATACCATTCATGGATCACGTTCTCCTCTTCATGTTGTTCGATGGAGATGAGTCCTTTTTTCATTAAACTCCGTAACGTTTGAGCAATTTCTTGCTCAGATTTGGTCATTAATTCCCCTAACGTTTGTACAGAAGGTAGTTTTATCCCTTCAACTTGTAAGCGGTAAATATGCAACAGTACCATAAAATCTATTTCATTTAACCTTAATTGTTTATATGATAAGATCAACTTTTTCGGAATCGTCATTTGGTCTAACAAAAGAGTTTGATAAAAAAATGCGTTATTATTCAATTCAAATTCACCTCAATGAACATTATAACATCTTACATAAAAAAACTCCCCGTTGGAGGGAGTTTTCTATATTTATGGATATAGTCGGTTTAATAATCTTGGGAAAGGAATCGTTTCCCGAACATGCTCTGTTCCAGAAATCCATGCAATTGTACGTTCTAAGCCTAACCCAAAGCCCGAATGTGGTACACTTCCATATTTTCGCAATTCTAAGTACCATTCATAAGCTGGTCCTGTTAAATCATGCTCCTCATAACGTTGTTCCATTAGCTCTAAATCATCAATACGCTGGGAACCACCAATGATTTCACCATATCCTTCTGGAGCGATTAAGTCTGCACACAAAACAACCTCGGGACGTTCAGGATCAGGTTTCATGTAAAATGCTTTTAGCTCTGTTGGGTAGTTCACGATAAAAACAGGTTTGTCAAAGCTCTCTGCTATTGCTGTTTCATGCGGAGCGCCAAAGTCATCTCCCCATTCAATATCATCGTACCCTTTGTCCTTCAATAATTGGACAGCATCATCATACGTAATTCTTGGGAATGGTGCTGTAATACTTTCTAATTTTGATGTATCACGTTCAAGTGTTTCTAATTCAATTTTACAATTGTTTAAAACCGATTGTACAACAAAGAATACGTATTGTTCCTGAAGTTGTAAGCTATCTTCGTGATCCATAAACGCCATCTCCGGTTCTATCATCCAAAATTCGATTAAGTGACGACGGGTTTTGGATTTTTCCGCTCGGAATGTGGGACCGAAAGAAAATACTTTTCCAAATGCCATAGCAGCTGCTTCCATATAAAGCTGTCCACTTTGTGATAGGTAAGCATCTTCGTCGAAGTACTTCGTATGGAACAATTCCGTTGTACCCTCCGCAGAGGCACCTGTTAAAATAGGTGGATCAATTTTAACAAAGCCTTCTTGATTGAAAAATTCATATGTTGCGCGAATAACTTCGTTACGAACCTTCATAATAGCATGTTGCTTCTTGGAACGTAACCATAAGTGGCGGTGATCCATTAAAAACTCTGTTCCGTGATTTTTCGGTGTAATTGGATAATCAACCGCTTCTTGAATAAGCTCAATATGATTCACTTGCATTTCATATCCTAGTGGTGAACGTGTGTCTTCTACAATTGTACCAGTGACATAAAGCGAAGATTCTTGCGTCAGTTTTTTCTTTGCTAAATCAAATACTTCTTCAGAGACGTCAGCCTTTGCAACGACTCCTTGGATAAATCCTGTTCCATCACGTAATTGCAAAAAGGCAATCTTTCCACTTGAGCGTTTATTCGCAAGCCATGCTCCAATTGTCACTTCTTCGTTTAAGTGCTTATGTACTTGGTTGATTGTTGTTTTCACTGTATTTCCCTCCTGAAAAACTTACATATGATTTTCAACAAAACGTTTTATGCGTTTTACTGCTTCTTCTAGTTGTTCTAATGATGTTGCATATGATAATCGAATATTTTGAGGAGATCCAAATCCTGAGCCAGGTACAACGGCCACTTTTTCTTCTTCCAGCAATGCTTTTACCCAGTCATCAACAGATTGAAATCCATTGTTATCTGCGGCTTCTTTCACGTTTGGAAACAAGTAGAAGGCACCTTGTGGTTTTACACAGGATACACCGGGTATCTCGGCTAAACGTTTATATAATTCGTTTAAGCGACTTTCAAATGCTTCTTTCATTCTCATCACTTCATCTTCAGGCGATGTATAAGCTGCAATCGCTGCATATTGCGCTACAGATGTTGGATTCGATGTAGAGTGTGACGCCAAGTTTGTCATCGCCTTAATAATCAAGTTGTTACCTGCTGCATACCCGATACGCCATCCTGTCATCGAGTGTGACTTGGACACACCGTTAATAATAACTGTCTGCTCTTTAAGCTCGTCAGAAAGTTGAGCAATGGAAACATGTTGCTTATTTTCGTATACTAACTTTTCATAAATTTCGTCTGAAACGATTAGGATATTATTATGTAGGCAGACTTCTCCTAATTGCTTTAACTCTTCTTTCGTATATAACATACCTGTTGGGTTACTAGGTGAATTGATAATTACTGCCTTCGTTTTCTTTGTTATAGCTTTTTGTAATTGTTCTGGTGTAATTTTAAAGGAATTGTCTTCTGTAGCCTGAACTATGACTGGCTTACCACCAGCAAGCTTAATTTGTTCTGGATAGCTTACCCAATATGGTGCAGGAACGATTACCTCATCATCTTCGTCTAACAATACTTGAAATAACGTATAAAGAGCATGTTTGGCACCAGTCGTAACAATAATGTTCTCATTTTGATACGTTAAGTTTTGATCACGATTAAATTTCTTTATAATTGCTTCTTTTAACTCTGGCAACCCACCAGATGGAGTGTACTTTGTTTTCCCTGCTTCCATTGAAGCTTTAGCAGCTTCAATAATATGTTGTGGTGTGTTGAAGTCAGGCTCTCCTGCGCCAAGACCAACTACATCATATCCTTGTTGTTTCAATTCTTTAGCTTTAGCTGTAATCGCCAACGTACTAGATGGTGTTAATGATTTTACGCGGTTTGCTAAATCCATCATGTAATCCCCCTATTTCGTTTTCAGCTTAAACTGTTCATATACATTTCCGTTTCGAAACGTATAATAGTCAAACGTATACCGTTGATTTTCATCATAATAAATGAGTTCCCACAATAAAACGTCCTCATCTATCCCTAATTGCAAATCGATCAAAGTACAACTCCGGCACTGGCTTGACCAAATAGCGATAATATCCTCATTGGATAATCCACTATCGGCTGGAACGTATCGGATATCTTCATCCTCGCTATCTATCGGGACGAAGGCATAACCGAGCTCTCCCTCATTCGTTTCTCCAACAACAATATCAAATGGTTGCGCACCATTAAAACGATCCGTATTCGTAACAGAAGCCAGAGGAGTCGAATCCAAAGCTCGCTGCTCAGAATGCGAAAATGTAGCCTGCTTCCCTTTTACAGCTGTCAAGTATATCAATGTAACGTACCCAACAGCAACGAGGCTTAAAAAGACAACAGCGATAAACCAAAGTCTTTTTCTACTCTGTTTTATAGATCGTGAATATTGCTGTCTCTTCATCTTCATCATCCAATGCTAACCCAAACATCACTCTGTGATCTTTTAAGGTTCGATTTAAACTATCCACAATTTTGTATAAGTCTTCAGACCTTTCAACACGGGTAGTAGATAATACTTCGATTTTCGGTTCCATTATGATCCTCCCTTTATGTCATTTTAAGAAAAATTTACACAGTATACAGTGTAACTCATATCACACAATAAGAATGTCTCATATATATCACGTAAATTATTATAACAATAAAAACGATACGCAAAGAAGGAAAAACTAAAAAAATCTAACCCATACCAAAATTGTCATTGAAAAAAGGTGCTCACAAGCTTGTGAGCACTATTTTTTTAGTTCATAATCCGTTAAATTCCATAATATCTTTATTGTACCGATTTTTTTCAAGTGATAAACATCAATCCAAGATTCTTGCAGGCGTTCCAATAGACCTTCATGTAAAATATGCTCTCTTAAATTAAAAATAATCGCAATATGGGGGTCTAACTTCTCCAAAAGTTGCTCGCTTGGAAAATTCTTTACTGCATATTCAGGAATTTTTAAAATTTCTGTTTTAATTGGCATACTTTGAATCATATCCTCAATTTCTTTATCTCCTTCTGCTAAGAACAGTAACGAGTTTTTCCCGAATAATATATAGAGGGACATTGAATCATGATCCTTCTGTTTTATAACGCGAAAAAACAAGCCAGGACTCAATTCATAGAACTTATTTTGCTCCCATGAACGGTGCTCTACAACATTTTGATGCTCCTCTGTGCAAGAAGAGCTCAATTTGCCTGCCGAAATTGTAACAGAAACTTGAAACTGATCTAATACATCATCTGTATTTCCACAAGTATCCCCTTGATTATTCGTTAGTATTAAATAATCAATTTTTTCAATTCCTAATTCCTCGATCTGCTCCACTAAATGCTTTTTGCTATGTTTTGATCCCGTGTTAATTAAAATTTGCTTATTTCGCCCTGTGGAAATTAACATGGACTCCCCATCTGGAAGCGAAAAAAAAGTGAATTGTACTTCATCTTTCGAGAGTTGTAATTCTTTGGCTTCTAAATTGGGGGTTAGTATTTGTATAGCAATGGTAATAATGGAAACACATAGTAATATTTTTTTCATGTTCTCACATCCTATTTTCAACCCCATCATCAATAGAATGTGTTATTTCCGACAAGATATCACCTTAAAACCACTTGTCAGCTTCTTCCAATATCGCCTCGGTATCATTGTAAACGATTGGAACTTTCGGAATTGACTCTGTAAAATATTTTCCGTACTTCGTTTTTAATATCCTTTGATCACAAACCATAACAATTCCTCGGTCTGTTTTTGTTCGAATGAGCCGTCCAAACCCTTGTTTAAAACGAATGACAGCATTTGGTAGAGCTAAGCTCATAAACGGGTTTTTCCCCTTCGTTTTCAAATGCTTTGCCTTCGCTGAGTAGACAGGATGATTAGGAGGCTCAAATGGCAACTTCACTATTACAACTGCGGATAGAGATTCACCTGGTATATCCACACCTTCCCAAAATGAACTCGTACCAAGTAATATCGCTTGATCAAAAGATTGGAAATTTTTCTTGAGCCTTGTTCGACTACCACTCGATATTCCCTGGGCAATGATGACAAAATCATCTTGGTCGGTAAATTGTCTTAGCATTTCATAAGACTGACGTAGCATCTTATAAGAAGTAAACAAAACAAGCATCCGTCCATTTGTTATCTTTGCTAATTCATAGATGGAGTAACTAACGGCCTGAACATAATCATCTTCATTACCGTATTGAATATCTGGTAAATCACTTGGTACTAACAAGCGGACTTGTTCTTCAAAATTAAACGGAGAAGGGATTTTTTTCGTATTAGTCTCAGACTCGTCCAACCCATTTCTTTCCATCAAAAAATCAAATGATCCTTTCATCGTAAGGGTTGCACTTGTCAAAACAACACTCTTCTTTTGATTATAAAACTGTTCTGCTAACAATTGTCCAACATTAAGAGGCTCACAATATAAAAAGACTGCATTTTTTGCACCTAACGATTCAATTTCGATCCATTTTACCGTCTGTTCACTGTTTTGTAAGAAAAATGCCTCAATACTTCGTATTAGTGTCTCAATTTGACCTAACTTTCTTGTTAACGTGTCCCGCTTCTCACCTGAAAATTGGTTTATGTGTTTAATCAGAAAACGTTCCATTTCCTTTAACGTGAAAACGAAGCGGCCCGTCATATCGGCTAACAGTTCAGCAGTTCTCGTTTGCAGCTTGCCATGCTCATAAACGAATTGAATACGGCCAACATCGTTCATTGATGTATTACCAGTTTGCTGTTTCGCTACAATTTCAAACAAAAAACGGAAGAAGTCGTCCGCCTGACTTTTTGCGTTCTCACATAATGTATGAAATTCATCACCTTCTACAATGGTTTCCCCCATTTGAAACTGCAAAAGGCCGTTTAGTAAAAACTGTGTGGATACATAGTCTAACTGTAACCCAAAGTGTTTTGAAGCAGTTTTGTCAAAATGGTGGGCCTCATCTAAAATGATATAGTCATACGACGGTAATAGCTGAAAATCATTGATCATATCCGTACAAAGAAGGGCATGATTGGTCACAATTATATTCGATTTTTGCGCCTTTCGTTTCACTCTTTGAAAAAACGTCCTTGAGAACCACGGCGATTTTGGATCCAAATAGTGTTCAGCTTCAGCATTGATTTTACGCCAAAATAACTTTCCGCTAGAAGGTAGATGAATCTCATCTACATCTCCAGTCTCCGTTTCCGTTAACCAAACGAGTATCATCGATTTCGTTAACACAACGTCATAGTTGTCATCTGTCGGTGGTTTGTGTATCTCCTGTTCAAACTTATTCAAGCTTAAATAATGACTTTTTCCTTTTAACACAACTGCTTTTACTGGTACAGAAAACAGCCGTTGCATCAGGGGAATTTCTTTCTCTAACAATTGAGATTGCAGTTGGGTAGTATAGGTACTTACTACAACCTTTGTTTGCTCTTTCAGTGCAAAGTAGACAGCAGGAAGAACGTACCCTAACGTTTTTCCCGTACCCGTTTCTGCCTCTATTAAGGCATGTTTTTGTTCATGAAATGCATGGAAAATAAATTCAGCCATGTCTTTTTGGCCTGCTCGTCTTTCATACTGATACATGAGCTTTTGTAATGCCCCTGTCTCACCGAATGTGTCATCTAAAAAATGACCGAAAGAATCGGTTATTTCTGTCGGTTCCTCCTCATCTGTATCGTTATCAATTTTTTTTATCGCAATGCCCCTATACACTTCCACTTGGTCATTACTTTCTAGCTGGAACTTTTTTTCCTCAATCCAATTCGACATAATGTTGTGCATATCACTCTTAAGCTTCGGCTCAAATTTTATAAGCTGCTCAAGAGTTTCGACAGGCAAGGATTTGCCCTTCTCTAACAAACGAATGAGCAACTCAGCCGTGACATAAGCATCCGATAAGGCGCGATGGGGTGCCTGATGTTCGATATGAAAATGGTCGGCAAGTTGAGACAACTTATACCCCGGAGCCCTTGGAGCGAAAATACGGGCGAGTTCTACTGTATCAATGACTTTACTACGAATTGGTGGTTCACCTTCTTGATACAATGCCTCATTTAAAAAGCCTAAATCAAACTGCACATGGTGAGCTACAAAATAGGCATCCTTACATAAAGATCGTATTTTAGCGATTATACTATTGAATTTAGGTGCATCTTGTACTTTTTCATCCGTTATGCCTGTTAAGCCTGTTATAAAAGCAGGTATTTCCAGATTTGGTTGTACGTAACTGGAATATTGCTCCGTAATGTGTCCATCTTCCACTATGACAATTCCGATTTCAATGATTTGATCTCCTTTTGCAGGAGCATGACCGGTTGTTTCTAAATCAACGATGGCAAATTTCGTCATTCTCTCACCAACTTTCACTTCAACCTCTTAATCATATGTATAATGTATAAAAACGATTTGTTCTACCTTTTATTATATCCTAACCTAAACTTTCCTTACTCAGATAGAGTGCACGGGCCAGGAACAATAGAAAAAAAACTCCCACTAAAAGCGGGAGTTATTTCACCGTTAGGGGTGGTTCAGCCGTTAACAGTTGTTCAATTTCATTCTGCTCATTCATAATGGCAACCTTCGGTTGATGATTGATCATTTCTTCTTCAGATAAAACAGCATATGAAATAATAATGACAATATCCCCTTGTTGTACGCACCGAGCCGCAGCGCCATTTAAACATATGACTCCACTATGACGTTCTCCGGGTATTACATATGTCTCTATCCTTGCTCCGTTGTTGTTATTAACAATTTGGACCTTTTCATGTGGGAGAATACCTACTTGTTCTAATATATACTCATCGATCGTAACACTACCTACATATTGTAAGTTTGCTTCTGTTACACGAGCACGATGTATTTTGCTGTTTAACATTGTGCGATACATAATGGTTTCCCCCTAAACGTTAGGTATACAATAGTTTTCCTGATTTGTTAAAGATGACGTTGTCAATTAAACGTGCTCCATTAAATTTCACCGCAACGGCTAATATCATGTCCCCTGTCACTTCTGAAATATGGTCAAGGTTAGGGTAACTTAACAAATCAACGTAATCTATTTTACCATGTGTATGTTCGATTATGAACTGGGAAACAGCAGATATTATGATTTTTGGATCCGTTTCACCTTGCTCCACGAATTCTTTGCCATGTAGTAAAGCACGATACAAATATTTTGCTTCCTCCCGTTCACGGGTATCTAAGTTCACATTTCTGCTACTCTTTGCCAGTCCATCCTCTTCCCGAACCGTTGCAACAGGTACAATATTTACCGGAACATTAAAGTCATCGACAAATGCCTTCACAACCGATACTTGCTGAGCATCTTTTAATCCGAAATAGGCATTATCAGGAATTGTCACATTAAACAATTTTGCTAAAACGGTGACGACTCCCTCAAAATGACCCTCCCTTGTTTTACCGCATAAAATATTTGTGCGTTTTGTAATGGATATGTTGTGTGACATTTCGGAAGGATAGATCTCCTCCACAGAAGGCATAAAAACAATATCTACATTTTCATTTTTGGCAACGTCGATATCCCGTTCCTCGTTTTTTGGATAGCGATCCAAATCTTCGGTCGGTCCAAACTGTAAAGGGTTTAAAAAAATACTTAATATTAAAATATCATTTTGTTGTCTACCCTCTCGCAACAATTTTTGATGTCCTTCATGTAAATAGCCCATCGTAGGGACAAGCCCTATACTCTTCCCTTCTTTTTGTAAAGATTTACTTAATTGTTGCATCTCGGACACCGTTCTAACGATCTTCATTTTTGTTGCCTCCATACAATGATGCTAATTCTTCTTCATCCATTTTGTACGTATGTTCAATCTTAGGAAACGTTCCGTTTTTCACATCTTGAACGTATTCGGTAATCCCATTGCGGATCGTGTCACCTATATTTGCGTATGACTTCACAAATTTTGGAAGACGGTCTACACCATATTGTAAGATGTCATGGTATACGAGAACTTGTCCATTACATTCCTTACCTGCCCCAATACCAATTGTCGGAATTGACAGCTGCTCTGTAATAAGCTTTGCTAGTGGTTCTGGAACACATTCCAAAACGAGCGCAATCGCTCCTGCTTCTTGAACTTGCTTTGCATTTTCTATAAGCTCAATAGCATCGTCCCTCGTTTTCCCTTGAATCCTATATCCCCCTAATACATTCACAGATTGAGGGGTTAGCCCTAAGTGAGCAACAACTGGAATTCCTGCAGTTGTCAGGCGTCTTATAACATCAACGACTTCGCCTGCACCCTCCACTTTTACTGCTTGGGCGTTCGTTTCCTGAATCAGTTTTCTGCCATTTTTCATCGTTTCTTCCATTGAGATATGATAAGACATAAACGGCATATCAACTGTAACAAACGTGTTAGGGGCACCTCTTTTTACAGCCTTCCCATGATGTATCATATCTTCTAAAGTTACCGGAATAGTAGAGTCATATCCGAGTACTACCATCCCTAACGAATCACCAACAAGGATCATATCAACTCCAGCTGCTTCTGCCTGCTTTGCACTGGGGAAATCATAGGCAGTAAGCATGACAATCTTTTCATTGCTTTTTTTCATTTTGTTAAAAGATAACCGAGTTTTCACTCCTCATCCCTCCTTTTATGCCATTCAATTTCAGCAGAGTACAAGATGTGTTGCTCCTTATTCTCCACCTCTTCGACCCGTAACGCCCCATCATCTTGAATTCCTAGCAAAATACCTTCCCATGCCTTATTTCTAGTATGTACTGTGATTTGCTCACCTATCTTATAAGCATTCGCTAACCACATTTCTTTAATCTTGGCAAAGCCATGTTGAATAAAATGTTCATAGAGACCCTCTAATTCAACGAGGAACCTTTGAATGATATGAGCACGTGGCCATTGTTTTCCCGTTTCAATATGTATAGATGAAGCTATATTTTGTAACGCTTCAGGCAGATCATCTGAACGGTGGTTTACATTTAACCCTAACCCGATAATGACGTATTGAATTTGGTCGGTTTCTGCTTGCATTTCCGTTAAAATCCCAGCTAATTTTCGGTCATGAATAAATATATCGTTCGGCCATTTTATTTTTGGTTCGATTTTACAAACTTTTTTCAGAGTTTCTACTATGGCTACAGCCGTTAGTAAAGTGAGTTGAGGGGCTTTATGTGGTTGAATTTCAGGACGCAGTATCATGCTCATCCAAATTCCTGAACCCTTTTCAGAATGCCATGGTCGATTTAACCGCCCTCTCCCCTCTAATTGCTCATCTGCAACGACAACCGAACCATGAATTGCCCCCTGTTGGGCTAATTGGTGTGCGATTGTTTGGGTTGATTCTGTTTGCTCTTCAAACGTTAAAGATTGACCTAACCAATTCGTTTCTAAACCCCATTGCAATGTATTCCCGCTAATTTTATCAGGATGTTTCACAATTCGGTACCCTTTCCGTGTTACGGCCTCAATGATATAGCCATCCTTCTCCAATTCCTTCATATGCTTCCATACGGCTGAACGGGAAATTTGTAATTCATTTGATAAAACTTGTCCAGAAATATATTGATTATCCTTTTGAGAAAGAAGGGTGATCAACTGTTTTCGTCTGTTATCCACTTTTTCACCCACTCCTTTAATACACTTGTTTCGTTTTTTAAACTACCTCTTACTACTTGCCGTTCCATATCTAGTAGAAGTTCCTGAACCCACGGACCTGGCTTACGACCTTTTGCTAGAGCGAGTATATCATGACCATTTAAACAAAGATCTTCTCTTTGTCGAATCGGTAAAGCTTCGTAAATCTTCTCAAGTCTATGTACTGATACCATTTCAGCTTTCTCCACAATGTTTACAAGATGAGCAAACTCCTGTAAAACATGCTTACCAACTACATATACTGTTTCATTACCAATCCCTTCATGTTGATAGGTTAAATACGCCTGGTGTAAATGTTTTGCAGAATTTAACACTTTATTTGATAATTTCCAACTTTTAATCCATTTTTGAATGGAATGGTCAGGATTTAATATATGAAAAAAGGTTATCGCTTCGGCTATCGATTGAAAAGGAGTTTGAACATATTCTTTTATTTTTTTTATTAAAGACTGGTCATCGCGAAAAATGGGAAGGTGTCTACCAATATTCGTTTCATTTATATGAGTTAGTGCTTTCATAATATATTCGCCCATGAAGAGTTTCTCGATTTCTACAGTAATCCTCTCAACTGCAATATGTTCTAAAAGATTTGCCATCTGTTTCATAGCATTCTTAATTTCATCATCCAGTTGGAATCCTAATTGGCTTACAAATCTTACCGCCCGCATCATTCGTAATGGATCTTCATAAAAACGCTCTTCCGCTTTCCCTACAGTTCGAATGTAGCCACTTTTCAAATCTGCCTGGCCATGAAAAGGGTCATGAATTTGACCTTTCTGATCCATCGCAATCGCATTCATGGTAAAATCCCTTCTCGCTAAGTCTTCCTTAAGGTCTGTAACAAAGGTGACTTCATCTGGATGCCGAAAGTCTTCATACTTACCATCAATCCGAAACGTTGTCACTTCATAAGATTCTTGGCCATGACGGACTAATATTGTTCCATGTTCAATCCCTACAGGTATTGTTTTTTTAAACAAATTTTGAACTACATGAGGGGGAGCACTTGTTGCAATGTCCACGTCATGGACAGTGCGATTTATCAGATAATCACGAACAGACCCGCCAACGAAATATGCTTCATAACCGCTGTTTTCTATCGTTTTTATAATGGGTAATGCTTTTAAAAAAGGCTGTTCCATTATGTGTCATCCTTTACTTAACTGATAATAGATGTCCTCATATTGTCCTACAATTTGTTTAGATAGAAAGTGTTGATTTACCCGATCAATTGATGCTTTTGAAAAGGATTCCCACTCTTTTTCATTATGTAACAATTGTAAAGCTTTTTCGCTAACCGTATCAATATCATTTACATTGCATACAAAACCTGTTTTTCCATCCGCGATAACTTCAGGTATTCCACCAATATTTGTACCAATGCAAGGTACGCCGCAAGCCATAGCTTCCAAAATAACTAAGCCAAAGCTTTCTTTTTCTGATAGTAACAATTTTAAATCAGAAATGGAAAACAGTTCTGATATATTATCCTGCTTCCCTAAAAACAACACCGATTCTTGAAGGTTTAATGATTTCACCAATTCCCTTACATGATTGTTCTCGGGTCCATCACCAACTAATAATAATTTCGTTGGGGCTTGTTTGACAATCTTTTGAAAGGCATAAATAACATCCGGTACACGCTTAACCTTTCGAAAGTTGGAAACATGGATCAACACTTTTTCTTCTTGTTTAATCCCAAACTGTTCTTTTAGTTCACTTGTTTTCTTTTGTTGATATTCCCGTTCATCTACAAAGTTATAAACAACTTTTATATCATCTCTAACATCTAACATGTCTTCTGTTTGCTTTTTTAAGCTATTCGACACGGCAGTTACAGCATCTGACCGTTCAATGCCGAAGCGAATCATATTTTTCAAGCTTGAATCAATTCCTAACACAGTAATATCAGTACCATGAAGTGTAGTGACAACCTTCACATCTCGTTTAGCCATTTGTTTCGCTAAAATTGCACAAATAGCATGAGGCATCGCATAATGCACGTGCAAAATATCTAATTGTGCTTCATCAATAACTTCTGCCATTTTATTTGCTAATGCTAAATCGTATGGTGGATACTGAAATACCGGATAGTTGCTCACTTCAACTTCATGGAAATACACATTTGAATAAATCTTCGTTAAACGAAAGGGCATGTTTGATGAGATGAAATGTATCTCATGACCTTTTTCGGCTAATAATTTCCCCAGTTCAGTAGCTATTACCCCTGAACCCCCAACTGTCGGATAACATGTTATCCCAATTTTAAGTCCCATATGTTTTGTCACCCTTATTTATTTCATTTCCTATTCAGTTCTCTCCATTGAAAATCTCCACGTTCTAAACCACGGATAAAAATTTCAGCTGCCCCAATATTTGTCGCCAGCGGTACCTGATATACGTCACATAACCGTAAAAGCGCACTTACGTCTGGTTCGTGTGGCTGAGCTGTTAATGGGTCCCGAAAGAATATAACCATGTCCATATCATTATTAGCAATCATTGCTCCAATTTGTTGGTCTCCTCCTAATGGTCCAGACTGAAAACGGTGAATGGGCAGGTTCGTTGCTTCTGCAATTCTTTTCCCCGTGGTCCCAGTTGCAAATAACTCATGTTGTTTAAAAATATGGACATAGGCTGTTACGAAGTCCACTAAATCGTCTTTTCGCTTGTCATGAGCAATTAACGAGATTTTCATTGTCGACCCCCTACTCTAATAAATTCTCTAAGCCGTAAACAAATGTGTTAACTTTTTGAACCGAATCTACAGCTAATTTTACTCCACTCATAAATGACTGACGGTGATACGTGTCATGTTTTATTGTTAACGTTTGGCCTGTAGCCCCAAACACAACTTCTTGATGGGCAATAAGGCCTGGTAAACGTACGCTATGAATGTGCATTCCATCAAAATCGGCACCTCTCGCGCCTTCAATCGTTTCCTGTTCTTTTTCATGACCTTGTTTCTTTGCTTCTCTTACTTCTTGAATTAATTCTGCAGTTTTGACAGCCGTTCCAGATGGAGCATCTAATTTTTGATCATGATGGCGTTCAATAATTTCAACATCCGGAAAGTATTTTGCAGCCCATTTGGCAAATTGCATCATAAGGACAGCCCCGACCGCAAAATTAGGTGCAATAACGACCCCAAGATCTTTCTCTTGTGATAGTCGCTCCAACTCAGCAAGCTGTTCTGCAGTAAATCCAGTTGTCCCGACAACAGGTCGTACATTATGCTCTAGCGCCAATTTCGCGTGTAGAAAACCTGTTTCCGGTGTCGTTAAATCGACAAGAACATCAGCATCTTCGCTTTGTAAAGCTTCTTCTGCATCTGTATAGATTTTCGCCTCCAGCTCTGGTAGTCCGTTTATATCTTTTATGTATTCACCATTATGTTTCCGGTCAATGCACGCTACTAATTGGAAATGCTCTGTTTCTTCCATTAATTTTAACGCTTCTGTTCCCATCTTTCCTCTTGGTCCTGCCACTATAATTTTAACTTGTTCCATTTTGGTCCTCCTCATCTTTTCTAGTCCATCGATCTTTGTCCCTCGTTTCAAACTTGGTCATTGCACGATCAAAGGCACTACTAACATCAATGTTTAACGAGTTTGCAAAACAAATAAGTACAAAGAGTAGATCTCCTAACTCTTCCTCCATAGACTTTTCCGTTTCACTACTCTTTTTCGGTTTTTCACCATAATAATGATTTACTTCTCTAGCTACTTCCCCGACCTCTTCCGTGAGGCGCGCTAACATACTAAGGGGGGAAAAGTAACCTTCTTTAAATTGAGAAATATATTGATCAACCCGTTTTTGCATGTCTTCAGTGGTATAACTTTTTTCGGCTGTCACATCTACTCCTCCTCTTTATTGTATATCTCCTATCATGTTAGCCAAAAGAGGGGATTTTGACAAATTATTTCACCTTATTGCTCTATATTTTACCATTGACTATAATGTATGCAGTTGAAAAAACTCTAAGGTGGTTGATCATATGTCCTTTTTTGGCTTAAAAATGAAAAATTTGTTCTTTATTTTAATCGGATCTGCAATCTTTGCGTTCGGTCTCGTTCATTTTAATATTCAAAACAATTTAGCAGAGGGAGGGTTCACTGGAATTACTTTGCTCCTTTATTTTTTATTCGAGTGGGACCCGGCTATCTCGAATATTTTGTTAAATATCCCCATCTTTATTATAGGGTGGAAATATTTAGGTAAAACGACATTGATCTATACCATTATAGGTACTGTCGCACTATCTGTATTCTTATGGGTGTTTCAAGTGTATACATTAGAAATGCCATTACGCAATGATATGACACTTGCAGCCTTGTTTGCAGGTACGTTCGTAGGTGTTGGACTCGGTATTATTTTCCGCTATGGTGGAACAACCGGCGGAGTAGATATAATTGCCCGCCTTGTACATAAATACATAGGCTGGAGCATGGGTAGGACTATGTTTTTATTTGATGCGTTCGTCATTATGATGTCCATTTTGTTATATTTGGAAGCTATTGAGGGGATGTATACACTTGTAGCAGTGTTTATTGGAGCCCGTGTAATCGACTTTATTCAAGAAGGGGCTTATGCAGCAAGAGGGGCAACCATTATATCAGAAAAGAGTACCGACATCGCTCAACAAATCCTTGAGGATATGGATCGAGGAGTTACGATCCTGGCAGGAAAAGGAAGCTTCACTGGAGCGAAGCGGGATGTCTTATATTGTGTAGTCGGTCGAAATGAAATCGTAAGGTTAAAAAATATCATTACGGAAATAGACCCGCATGCATTTGTGGCTGTGAGTTCGGTATATGATGTGTTAGGGGAAGGATTTACATTAGACGAAAATAAAAAACCGATTGAAACGTAACAAAAAAAGGTCAATTCATGATGAATTGACCTTTTTACGTATCTTATGTTAATCATTATTCATATGAAGGAACATTAGTATAAAACGTAATAATTCAAGTAAAGCAACCACTGCTCCTGCTACATATGTTAATGCTGCTGCACTTAACACCTTTTTCGTTTCTCTTTCCTCATAATTTCGAATGACACCCGAAGAGACTAGATGGTCCATAGCTCGTGTAGACGCGTTAAATTCAACTGGTAACGTCACGACTTGGAACAACACAGCTGCTGCCATGAATATGATCCCAAACAGAAACATTTCGGTTGCTCCCATAATAAGTCCCGCAAAGATTAAAATATAAGAAAGGTTGGAACCAAAGCTTGCCACTGGTACTAGTGCATGACGAAAACGCAAAAAGGCATATTCTTCTGCATCTTGAATAGCATGTCCCACTTCGTGTGCAGCAATTGCTGCAGCGGCCTGGGAGTGACGATGATAGTTATCAGAAGAGAGGCGAACCGTTTTTGTACGAGGGTCATAGTGGTCCGTCAGGTGGCCCCTTACCTCTTCTACAGTTACATTATATAACCCATTATCATCCAGTATCTTACGAGCAACTTGAGCACCAGTCATTTGGGAAGAGTTAGCAATCTTTGAATACTTATTATAGGTGCTGCGTACCCTCATGCTAGCCATTAATGGTAAAATTAAAAGTACTGCAAAATATAACAAATAAGCACCCACTGTCATAAGCATCTCCTCCAATATATTTTATAACCTGTTTCTAAGGTCAATTTTAGTCAAATGTGTCAATACCGTCAACTGTTTAGTTTTTCCTTGCTTCTTCTCTTTTCCCCTTTATATTTTCTCCATCCGACATAAATTAATGTGGCAATGATAGCTCCTCCAACGGAAAAAACTAACCATAAAAAGGAAAGGTCACTGTTTTTCTTCTTTTCGTCTTTTATTGGTTCATCTTTACCTTTTTCCACCTTCACAATATTTAACATAACATGTAATGCTTCTTCTTTCTCCTCCAAGTTATCGCTATATAAACCGTCAGATAACTGCAAAACCTGGTGATCAAGAATTAGCCATTCATCTAAATTACGGTACAACTTAATGGCTGGATACACTTCAATAAATTGTTGATAAACGTCATAATATTCCTTTTGAAGTTGTGCTGACTCACTTTCTAACGCTGTATACACATTTTTTGTAAGCTTTTCCAACTGGCGGGAGAGCATAGGGCTTTCCTCTTTTTGTAACGTTTCCAACACTAAATGAAGCTGATGTACACTTTTAATTTTCATATCATCAGTTAATTGTGTATTGCGCAACACTGAGATGGTATGTTCAAATACATCCTTAACATATTGACGTTTCTCCGTACGTTGATTGTTAAGGTCGTTTTCTATTTTCTTTTCTATGTTTTCAATTAAGCGAATTGCCTGTTCATAATGTCCTGCTTCTGATAACTGTACCGCATCGAAAAACTCGTCCATTATCGCTTTTTCATGATGAGATGCATAAACAGCAGTAGAAGCGAAAACAAAAATGGCTGTCATTACAAATATTTTACAGATCCATTTAATCATAACTTGTCCCCTCTCCTAACACTTCTATGAAGAGTGTATGCGGGGGAAAAGTGTACTAGAACTTTATTGTTTTATCCTTTTGACACCAAAAACATATACAAGTGCAATCGATAGTATGCTTAACCAAAATGTAAAGTAACCAATTTGTTTCATATAGTTTGCCAAATGATAATAAACAGGCATCATTTCAAACACATAATCAATAACGTCATTATGTAATGTCCAGATTGCCGCCACAAATAGGTGACGCATTTCGATTCGATAAAACGGGGAGTACATGAAACCTTGAACTGCCATGGCTCCATGGGACACAATTAGCATGAAACCTGCAAATCCAATGGATCCCGCCTCTATTAAGGTTAATACATTCATCACTACCGCCCATACCCCATACTTAAACAAGGTTAACATGGCCAACGCTTCTATATAGGGTACGTTTCTCCCAACAATAAAGGCGATTAGAACAAAAACAAAAAAGAGTGATGCTGTCGGACTGTCAGGGACAAACAATAGAAATTTCGTCGGTGTATCCGCTAATTGAAAGCGATACCAGTAATATCCATATACGGTTCCTGCAATATTTATGATCATTAAAAGGGTTAAAACTCGTTTATCCATTAGTAGCATTCGATACATTCTCTGTTCTCCTTCTTTATATATAAGAAAAGCTGACTTAAAAATAAGTCAGCTTTTCCTCTTAATGGGCATCATCATTACCTTCATTTAATGAGGCGATAAATTCAGCTAAAACTTCTAACTCTTCTTCAGATCCAGCAAATACTCCTGCTGGCATCCCTGGATCACCTTCAAGTCCATTTACAGCAATTTCCTTAATTTCATCTGCTGAACGGTCAATTCCTAGAAGTGGTGGACCAGCTGCCCCACCATCGAGGTTTTCTCCGTGACAACTCATACAGTTGTTTTCGTATATGGCATAGCCTTCGGAACTTTTATCAATTTCAATGTCTTCAACTAGTTTTTGGGATTGAGCCCGTTGCTCCCAATCTACGTGAACCACTGATTCATAGGTAAGCCAAATCGTAGCAGCAACACCAATTAACATTAACCCTGTAGCAATTGGGCGCTGAGTTGGTCGTCTACCTGGTCCTCTGTCCAGGAACGGCGCTAATAATAATGCACCGAAAGCAAGTCCAGGCATTACAACCGTACCGAGAACAATGTACTCAGCAGAGGCAAACTCATACTTTAAAAATTGGTATAAGAATAAGAAATACCAGTCAGGTAGTGGAATATATCCAGCAATGTTCGGGTCAGCCTCTCTCTCAAGCGGAGGAGCACCCGCAACCGTTAAACATAAAAATCCGATTAAGAACACGGCTCCTACAAGCCACTCCTTTAATAAGAAGTTCGGCCAGAAGGGCTCTGTTTTACCGGGATATTCTGAATAGTCTTTTGGTATAAAGCGTTTTTTCTCTGCAGGGACACGTGAGTCACCTACAAATTTCATCCCTTTTCCTCTATGCACTTGATTCCCTCCTTTTCATAACAAATGTAACCCTTACAACGGTCCTGAAATACCTTGTCTACGTATTAAGATAAAGTGAGTGGCCATTAGACCGAACAATGCACCTGGTAAGAAAAATACGTGAATCGCAAAGAATCTGGTTAATGTTTGTGCACCAACTATATCAGGATCCCCCGCTAATAACGTTTTCAATTCTGTACCAATCAAAGGAACACTTTCCGCAATTTCAAGACCTACTTGTGTTGCAAAGTAAGCTTTGTTATCCCAAGGAAGAAGATATCCTGTAAATCCTAAGCCAAGCATAACGAAAAAGATTAGAACTCCAACCACCCAGTTTAATTCACGTGGTTTTTTGTACGCACCTTGGAAAAAGACACGCAACGTATGTAAAAACAACATTACAATTACAACACTGGCGCCCCAGTGGTGCATCCCTCTAACAATTTGTCCATGAGCAACCTCTTGTTGTAAATAGAATACAGAATTCCAAGCATTTTCGATATCAGGTACGTAATACATGGTTAAAAACATGCCTGATAATACTTGAATGACCGTAACAAAGAAAGTTAGTCCACCAAAACAATACACAAATGCTGAGAAGTGGTGTGCCGGATTAACATGCTCCGGTACTTCGTGATCTGCAATATCACGCCATATCGGTGTAATATCTACCCGTTCATCAATCCAGTCATAAATTTTTTGAATCACGTATTACGCCTCCTTTCTCGGTTGAGCTTTTCCTAAGTAAAGCATACCGTCTTGAATTTTATGCTCGTATACGTGTAAAGGCTCAGTTGGCGGTGTGTTTGGAACATTCGTACCGTCCTTATAATATAAGCCATCATGACACGGGCAATAGAAACGATCTGGGTATTGATCTTCCTTTTCATTCCAGCCAACTCTACAGCCTAAGTGGGTACAGATTGGAGATAAAGCAAGAACACTACCATCCTCTTGTTTAAAAACCCATGCAACTTGTTCAACTTCGGATTCATACCAAGCATCAACTTGCTCAACTGTAAACGAGAATCGTTGTGGTTCAGTTGTAATCTTGTCCACTTCTACAACAGCAACAAAGTCACCTGTTGTATCCGCTTTAAGGACAGGGTCAATGGCAAATCTCACCATTGGCGCAAGCATTCCAGCAGCCATAAAACCACCTACACCTGTTAACGTATAGTTTAAAAACTGCCGACGGGAAACTTGATTTTTTTTGTCATTACTCATCTTTTAGTTTTCCCCCCTCTTCACATGTATTTCAACGATCAGGGCTTGATTATATACAGTTTACTAGGACATTACCATGATAGCGTAAACTTGAAACACGGTCAATTAAATTTGCTATTTTATCAAAGATTTATTCTGTCCAAAAACTACGAATTAAATCCGTCATTTGGGTAACTTGATCTTGAATAACGGTTTGGGTGCTATCGTCTTTTACATCCCCGTTACTAATCATAGGTAACCATAATAAATGACCGTCTATGTCACGCTCAACTTTTTTCCAACGAAAGTCTGGTGTAACATAGAACAAATGCTTAAATGGCTGCTCTTGAACGGCTTGCGCAAATTGGTTTAGTCGTAAACATTCATTCTGCAAATCCTCCGTTTCCAAATACATATAAGCCGGGAACAAAAACATCCGACCTTTATATGTATTTTCCATTTTATAAGTGATCAAATCTAACATTTCCTTTTGAAGAGACATCTTTTCCAACTCTTCATCTTTTTTGTTTAATGCAAAAGGTAGTAATGGAATGATAGCCGTATCGATATATTCCTTTGCTTTTACATACTGTTTAACATCTTTTTGAGACCAATTCATGATAGCCACCTCATATCTTTATTTTCTACTACATTTTACTAAAACTATACACAAAAAAAACCCCTCGGACGACTCTCGAGGGATGGAAACCTATTTTTGTTGGGTAAATTTTTCACTTGTTAATTGGTTAAGCTGTTCAATTAACATATGAAATTTTTCTTTATCCCCATCATCTAATGCTTGATCAATAGCAGCTTGAATCTTTTTTACTTGAAAATTATAAAGGACGTGATTCATCATTTTTTCAGCAGCCTGTTGATCTTTTTCGGTAATATAATAGTCTTCAGGTAAGTATGGATTTTCCTCCATAACGCCGGCATACCTTGGGCACTGGTTTGCCTTTTTATAATTTAATTGAATAAAAATAGACTCATGATCATTTAACCTTATATCATGAAATGACTTTTCTGGATCCGAAGTCATGATTTGTTCTTTGTAAAAACGGAAAGGTGGATCATCTACACATTTCGCTGATATGATAATCCCTTTCGGACATACTCTAGCTTCACGGACAAAATGGACATGCTTTAACACATGTTCATGATTCATGACATAATTTAAAATCCATACACATTCTCTTCTTTTTAACTGGTAGTTATTTAAAAACCATTGAATAAATCGTTTTTTCTGTAGGACTGAAATCGTCATAATTTTATAGAGCCCTCCTCCCGCTAAAAGGAAAAATGGCTTTTCTTACCGCTCTAAACGTTGCACATATTCTTCCATTTCCGTATCAGACGGTTCGATAGCCAAATAACGTTGAAATACTTCCTTAGCTTTCGCTAACCTCCCTTCTTCAACAAGAATATAGCCGTATTCCTTTAAAAATTCTATATCATTTGTAAAGCCATTATATGCTTCTTCATAGTTGTTTAATGCCTTATCATACTCTTCTAATTCATAATTTGCCCGTGCTAATTCCCAATAATACACAGGATCTGTTTCACCTAGATCTAACACGTTTGTTAACAAATCCGTAATTTTCTCATATTCCTCATGTTCTTTAAAAGATTCAACAAGGAACATAATGGCTTCTTTGTAACCGGGATCTAATGAAATTGCTTCTCGTACATATTCAATAGCTTCTTCTCTATTTCCTAATTTGTTTGCGATTTTTCCAGCTAAAAAATACATTTCTTTATTATATTCATCTTGATTTAAACCTTTCCTAACCGTGTCATAAGCTTTGTCAGGAAGCCCTTCCTCTTCATACGCCTTCGTTAACAACGGGTAAACGGAATAGTAGCTTGAATCTTTGTCCAACAACTTTTCCCATACATGAATGGCAATATCCATTCGATTCCCCTGAAACGCTGTAAATCCATAGCGAAACATATCATCAGGAGACTTTTTTTCAACCTTTTGAAAGTAATCCATCGCTTCTGTTAAATGGCCAATAGATGCC